>VXTH01000284.1:0-7377 GCA_009837565.1 Chloroflexota bacterium
CGGGGATGCGTAAGCGCTGCGACAGCCGTCGCGCGGCCTGGTCGAGCGATTTCTTGACTCGGGCGTCATCGAGCTCGATTTCGAGCAGCATCTGCGCCTCGGGGATGCGTTCAGAGGAAACTTTCATCAGTCAACCTTCATGGACCAGGGACTCGGACATAGCTGCGGCTGAGCATATCAGCGCATCCAGCTATCGCCCGCGAGGATTGAGCACATCATTGATCGCATCGCCCAGCAGGTTGAACGCGAGCATCAGCGCCAGGAGAAAGAAAAACGGCGCGAGCAGCAACCACGGGTAGAGCAGGAATGTCGTGCGTCCGCCCGCATTCTCGACCATGATGCCGAATGACGGAGTCGGCGGCGTGATGCCGATGCCGAGCCAGGTCAGAACAACCTCCGCCCCGGCGATCTCGCCGAGTGAGGCGCTGAAGCCGACAATGAACCAGGGCAGGATTCCTGGAAACAAATGCCTGATCAGCACTCGGGGCGTGCGTGCGCCGATCGTCTCGGCTGCCAGAATGTAGTCCGACTCTCGAAGCGCCAACACCTGCGCGCGATAGAACCTCGCCGATCCGGCCCAACCGACCAGCGAGGTTGCGAAGACGATCAGCACGTAGTCGTCAACTCCCTGGGCGATCAACCAGCCCATGCCGGTCGCATCCTCAATGGTCCGGAACCACTCCTCCCACTGATCCCGAAACACTGCGACGATCACGATCAGGAACAACAGACCCGGCATTGCCAGCATGACATCGCCGATGCGCATGATGATCTGATCGACCAGCCCTCCTCGATAACCGGCCAGCAATCCAAGACCCAAACCAAGAAAGAGGTTCCCGAACAAAACGGAGATCACGCTGATAATCAGCGTCGTGCGAAGCGAGAACATCGCCCGCGCGAAGGCATCGCGCCCATTTCGGTCGGTACCGAACCAATGCCGCGAAGACGGACCTTGCAGGGTCTCATCCTCACTCAAGACCAGTTCCGTTCGAGCGGGCAGAATCGTCTCGGTAGTCAGCGGTCCGTACTCGTCAACAATCTCAGGATTCAGCTGTGCGATTGTCGCGATCTTGACATCGAGTCGTTGCGTAAATGCGCCCAGGGTTTCCGGCGCCCCGTCCACCGCCCTGATCGAGCGCCGCTGACTCAGATTGGACTGAGTGGGGTCCTGCAGACCAATGTCGATGCCGAACGCGTCGAGCATGGTGTAGGCCCCAGCCCCGTAGAGCACGATGATCACGGCAATGCAGACAACCGCGATCTTCTTGCGCAGGATGGCGCGCAGTGCACGCATCCACGGCGACTCCGACCTCTCGGGCATTGCCCACTGCGGCTGAACCTCAGCTCTGGTCGTCATGAGAATCGGGCCGTGAAGCGGATACGCGGATCGATAAAGATGTAGAGCACATCAATCAAAGCATTGACGACGATGAACAGTGTGGCGGTCAACAGGGTGAAACCGAGGATGACGTTGAAGTCCCGTTGCGTGATCGACTGGAACACGAACTGCCCGACGCCCGGGACCCCGTAAGCGGTTTCAATGATGATCGAACCCCCGATGATTCCCACGATTGAGAGTCCGAACACCGTGGACAACGGCAGCATCGCGTTTCGCAAAACGTGGCCGTACAGGATGCTCCGCTCGGTCAGCCCTTTGGCTCTGGCCGTTCGCACGTAGTCATCATCCATCGTGGAAAGCGCGCTGACTCGGACAAATCGCGCCATGCCTCCGATCGACGGCAACGTCAATGCCAGCACAGGAATGATGTACGAGGCCGGGTCGCCGGGCGTCCACACGTTGGGCACATTGAAGCCCAGGAAGTTGAAGAAACCAGCGAGCCCGTTCACCATCAGGACGGCGATCAACACGATGAAGATCGGCGAGGGGATGGAATCGAAGACCTTGAGCGCGGCGATCAACGCGGGATCTTGCCAACGCCCGCGGTGAACGGCTGCATACACCCCTAATGGGATTCCCAGGCCGAAGACCAGGCCCATGACAATCAGATTGATCTGCGCAGAGACCCAGATTCGTTCGCCAAGCAGCTCCTGCACCGAGCGCACCGGAGACCGGTAGTAGTACGACGGCCCAAGATCCCCGCGAGACACAACGCCCCAGACGTAGCGAGCGAATCGTTCAACGTAGTTGCCTTCGAGTCCGAATTCTTCACGGATCTGCTGAGCGCGCTCCGGCTCGATGTCGCGGGCGCCGGCGATGATTTTGACGGGGTCGCCCGGTGCGGCATGGGTGAGCGCATACGACAGCGCCATGACCGCGAATACCAGAATTGGCACCAGGAGCATTCGTCGAATCAGGAGCGGGATAGCGCCTGATGCCATGAATCGCCCCCACTAACTGTTGAGTGGGCGTCGAGGTCGCCGCCGACCCTATTCCTCGATGCTGACGAAGCGCAGGTGGGGAATCACCATTCGCGTCGGTTCGTAGTTCTGCACGTACGGCTTGACCAGCTCGTGAGCCACCGAGTAGTACAGCGGAATCCAGATCGCCTGCTCGACCAGCATGTTGTCGACCTGCCGGTAGAGGCTCGTCCGCACCTCCTGGTCGAACGAGTAACGAGCCTCTTCCAGTAGCGCGTCGATCGCCTCGTCGTCCAACTGGACATCGTTGCCCAGCGAGGCGCTGTAAAACTTGTAATCGAGCACGTTGTGCGGATCTGGATAGTCGAGGCTCCAGCCCAGCGAGAAGAATCCGTACAGGCCACGGTCGATGTCGGAGATGAAGCTGGCGAACTCGACCTGCTGGATGTCGACCTCGAGGCCCAGATGTTGTCGCCACATGTCCTGGATCGCCTCGATGCTGGGTCCCGGCGTGGCGCCGGCGCCGGAGATCGTCAGGCGGATGTCCTCCAGCGTTGCGGTGCCCGCATAGCGCGACGCGGCAAGATATTCCTGCGCCAGTTCCGGATCGAAGACAAGGCCGGGATAGTCGGCGTCGTGCGCTGCGAGTCCCGGCGGCACAATCTGGCGCGCCTGGATCAGCAGGTCGGCCTGAACCTCCTGCGTGATCGTGGTCTTGTCGATCGCATGTGCCAGCGCGAGCCGGACGTTCACGTCGTCGAACGGCGGGGTGGAGACGTTGAATGCGAGGTAGAAGATGGAGAGCTCGGATCGCGTCACGTACTGCGAGTTCAACTCGTTCGCAGGATCGCGCACCCGCTCGATGTCGTTGATCCCGACGAATGCCTGGTCGAGTTCGTCGTTCTCGAATTGCTCCACCGATCCGCCGGCGAATCGAACGGAGACCTTCGCCACCTGGGCCGGTTCGAGGTGGTAGTCGTCGAAGCGCTCCAGCGTGAGACCTTCGCCGAGTTGCCACTCGGTCAGTCGGAAGGGTCCGCTGCCGTTTGGATTGAGCGCCCAGCGCTCCGGATCCGCCTCGACCTGATCTCGGTCAAGAACGTACGCAGTCGGATAGGTGAGCTTGTAGAGAAAGACCGGTGTCGCCTGCAGAATCGTGATGTCGAGCGTGTACTCATCGACGACTTGGATGCCCACGACTTCATCAACCCGCTCGCGGACATACTCGGCAGCTCCGACGATGTCGCCCAGGAAATCAGGCGCGGTTGGTGACAGCGTCTCAGGATGCAGGTTGCGCTCGAGCGTCCACTTGAAGTCCTGAGCTCTGATCGGCTTGCCGTCGTGGAACGTCGCGTTGCGCCGGATCGTGAATCGGTACGTGACTGTGCCGTCGTCATTGAGCGTCGGGCTGGGAACCGATTCCGCCAGGTCGGGCGCGATCCGCAGATCTCGATCCAGCACCAACAGTCCACCAAAAATCTCGACCGCGATCACCGCCGACGACACGTCGGTGATCTGAGCCGGATCAAGGTTGATCGGCTCCGCCCTGGCGATCCGGAACTCACCCCGTTCGCGAGGGGCGACTGGCGCAGCATCACCGGCTTCGGCCTGAGCCCCGCCGGCTTGCTGCTGTTGTTCCTGCTGAATCGTGGCCTGACGTTCTTGGCGCGTGACCTCTTGCTGTTCGGCCTCGCCGTCCTGCTCGCGCTCCGCCCGCTGCGTGGCTTGCGACTGCGCGTCCTGTTCCGGCTGTCCATCGTCTCCACCACACGCTGCCAGGCCGATCCCGACAGTAAGCAACAGTCCGATGATCAGGAGTTTCAGCGCCGCCATGCCTCTGAGCTCTCGCGCGATTCGGTCAACCATCACGGCTCCAGCCTGCTACTTCCTGTAATCACCCATAACGCCCTTGCCCCTTATATCAATCGAAGATTATCACTGGGCGACAGGCGTGGCGGCCACGCTGACCTGCAAATGAAGTTCGTCCAATTGCTCCAACGCGATCGACATCGGCGCGCCGGTCATGGGGTCCGACGCCGACATCGTCTTGGGGAAGGCAATCACCTCGCGGATGTTCTCCGTGCCGGCCAGTAGCATGGCCACGCGATCGATCCCGAATGCAAACCCGCCATGCGGCGGCGCGCCGTACTCGAACGCGTTGAGCATGTGACCGAAGCGCTGCTGCGCCTCCTCCGCGCCGACGCCGAGCAGTTCGAACACCTGCATTTGCAGGTCGCGTTCGTGGATCCGGATCGATCCAGAGCCCAGCTCGAACCCATTGCAAATCGTGTCGTATGCCCGCGCCCGGACCGTCGCCGGATCACTCTCGAGCATGTTGATGTCTTCGGATTGAGGCGCAGTAAACGGATGATGCAGCGCGTCCCAGCGCTGACCCTCTGCGTCCCACTCCACGAGCGGAAAATCGGTCACGAAGCCAAAGTTGAGGATCGAGTCATCGACCAGATCGAGCCGCCGGGCCAGCTCACGCCGGATCCCATCCAGCACCGTCGAAACCATCCCCGAGTCTCCCGCCGCCAGCAACACCAGGTCGCCCGCCGACGCCCCGCAGCGCTCACCGATCCGGCGAGCGTCCTCGATCCCCAGGTGCCGCAACACGGGCGAGCGGACGTCATCCTCGGTCGCCTCGGCCGGCTCGGCGCTGAACTGCAACGAGACCAGTCCGGGCGCCCCCATCGTTTTGGCCAGCGCGGTGAAGCCATCCACCTCGCGGCGCGACAGCGACGCGCCGCCCGGCATGACGATGCCCCGCACCCGGCCGCCGTTGGCGATCGTCGACGAAAACACGCCAAAGCCCGATGTCGAGGCGATGTCGGAGCAGTCGGACAGTTCGAGCCCGTAACGCAGGTCCGGCTTGTCCGATCCGTAGCGCTCCATCGCCTCGTGCCAGGTCAGCCGGGGAAACGGTCGCGGCACCGTCAGGTCAGGCCGAAGCGCGGCAGCCAGACCGGCGAACAGCTCTTCCAGCAGGCCGAGGATGTCTTCTTCCTCGCAGAACGACCACTCAAGGTCGAGCTGAACGAATTCCGGTTGCCGGTCAGCGCGCAGATCCTCGTCGCGGAAACAGCGTGCGATCTGGAAGTAGCGCTCGACTCCGGCAACCATCAGCAACTGCTTGAACTGCTGCGGCGCCTGCGGCAAGGCATAAAAGGCGCCCGGCGTCAGCCGGCTGGGCACCACGTAGTCGCGCGCGCCCTCGGGCGTCGCCGCGACGAGGATCGGCGTCTCGACTTCCAGAAACCCCTGCTCCGTCATGAAGTCGCGAATGTACTGGTTGAGCCGATGCCGCAGTTCAAGCGCCGCGATCATCGCCGGTCGGCGCAGATCGATGTAGCGGTACTGCAATCGCACGAGTTCGTTGACGTCGTCCTCTTCGCTGATCGAGAACGGCGGCGTCTTGGCTGGGTTCAGCACCTCGACCGATGTCGCCACGACCTCAATGTCGCCCGTGTCGAGATTCGGATTGCGCGTTGCTTCGGAGCGCTTGACCACCTCGCCTGCCACTCGGAGCACATACTCACCCCGCACGTCATTGGCGATCGCATACGCCTCGGGATAATCGTCCGGTCGAACGACGACCTGAACGATCCCGTCGCGGTCGCGCAGATCGATAAAGACAAGTTGTCCATGATCACGTCGTCGGTGTACCCAGCCGGCCAATACCACCGACTCGCCGGCATGCGCCGCCCGCAATGTTCCGCAACCGTGTGTCTTGAGCACCACGCCCTCCAACCATCTGATCCTGTCCACTGTGTCAGCAAGTCTGCACGCGGGCAATCAGTTCCAACACTCAGGCAGACTCATAGACTCGACGTATGCACGACACGCCGCTCGGGCTCTACATCCACGTCCCGTTTTGTACGGTCAAATGCTCGTATTGCGACTTCAACTCTTTCGCAGGCATCGACGACATGCAGACCGAGTGGGAGGCCGCGGCTCTAACCGAACTGTCACTCTGGACCCCACGATTGCAAGGCCGCGAGATCTCGACCGTCTTCATCGGAGGCGGCACGCCCAGCCTGCTGACCGGCGAGTCAATCGAGCGAATCCTCGACACGATTCGGTCCAACTTCAGCCTCTCCGCCGACGCGGAGATCACGCTTGAAGCCAACCCGGAGAGTGTGCAGCCCGACCGCCTGCAAATGTATCGGGCGGCGGGAGTCAATCGGATCTCGATGGGGGTGCAATCGCTCGACTCCGAAGAGCTGTTCTTTCTCGACCGCATCCACAGCGCCGATAGAGCTGAATCGGCCTTCACCGAGATTCGCTCCGCACGTTTCGACAACGTCAATCTCGACCTGATCTACGGTCTGCCCGGCCAGTCGCTCGCGACCTGGCAATCAACGCTCGAACGAGTCCTCAAATGGTCAGGCGACGGACCCGACCACATCTCCTGCTATGCGCTAACCGTCGAAGAGGGAACGCCGCTGGCCGCCAGAGTCGCCGCAGGCCGCGTCGTCGAAGCGAACCCGGACCACGTCGCAGAGATCGCCGATTGGACGGCTGAGCGACTGGTCCAGGCGGGCTTCGAGCAGTACGAGACCAGCAACTACGCCCGCAACGGCCTCAGCTGCCGGCACAACCTGATCTACTGGCGCAACCAGGAATACGCGGCCATCGGACCGGGCGCGCATGGCTTCATCGACGGCGTCCGCTTCCACGTCGTCCGCAGCCCGAAGGCCTACATCGATCGGCTCCGCGGAGCCCACTCGACGTCAAACGAAGTCGAGGGTCTTCCCTCCCCCGCCATTGCCGGCGCCGAGCGAGTCGGCGACCTGGAGAACGTCATCGACACGCTGACTTCCGGACTCCGGCTCATGGAAGGCATAGACGAGACCAGCCTCCCCGCCGCCTACCAACTAGTTCGCCCCGTCCTCGACTGGGCAGTCGACAACGCCCTCGCGCAGCGCCAGGAGGGCCGAATCCTCCTGACCAGGAGAGGCCATGCAGTAGCCAACGAGGTCTTCGTCCGGCTGCTCGAAACCGTGAATCCCTAGCGACAACAAGCCCCCCCGAGACCTCACCATCCCACCAATCCGC
>VXTH01000350.1:0-7283 GCA_009837565.1 Chloroflexota bacterium
TGATCACCGCGCAGTCGGAGTTCCGCTGGCTGCGCGGTCTGGACGGCGACGTGATCCGTGCTCGGGCCGAGGTGATCCGCAGGGGGCGGACGCTGAGCCATTGCTCGGTAGACCTGTATGACGACCAGGGCCGCCACATCGGTCACGGCAACGGCACCTACGTCATGCTCCCTCCGAAATAACGTGCCGGGCTGGCTCGAAGCTCTACCCTGATGCTCCAACGAAACGTTGTACCCGGGAAGGACGTGTCGGGATGGCCGGACGACTTGATGGAAAGATTGCGTTGATCACCGGCGGCGCGCGGGGTCAGGGAGCAGCCGAGGCGAACCTGTTCGCCGAAGAGGGCGCGACGGTGGTGATCACAGATGTGCTGGACTCGGACGGCGAGGCCACGGCCTCGGGCAGCAACAGCATCCGCTACCTGCACCACGACGTGACCAACGAGGACGAGTGGATTTCTGTGGTCCAGGATGTGCTCGAGGACTATGGCAAGATCGACGCCTTCATCAACAACGCCGGCATCTTTCGCTCACGGCCGATTGCCGAGTTGTCGGTCGAGGAGTACCGCGAGGTCATCGACATCAATCAGGTGGGGGTGTTCCTCGGGTTGAAGCACGTGGGACCCGTCATGTGCCAAGCGGGATCGGGCTCGATCATCAACATCTCATCGGTCGCCGGCATGCGCGGCGGCGCCGGTTCGCTGGCCTACTCTGCCTCGAAGTGGGCGGTGCGCGGCATGACCAAGGTTGCGATGAGCGAGTTTGCCCCATCCGGCGTCCGCGTCAACTCGATTCACCCGGGACTGATTGAGACGCCGATGCTGCATCAACTCCCGGCGATCGAACAGGGACTCACCGACCAACTCGTACGCCGGATTCCCTATGGCCGGATTGCCGAAGCGGTTGAAGTCGCCCGGCTGGCCTTGTTCCTCGCCTCGGACGACTCCGAGTACATGAACGGCGTCGAATTCATCATTGACGGCGGCATGACCCAGGGAATCTAAGGGAGACGGCTGGCGACAGCATGAGCACGCCATCGGTCCAATACACACTCACCGACGACGACGTCGCGATCGCCTGGGTTGAGCGCGGCGTGGGCAAACCCCTCGTCGTCTCGACGGGACCGATGTTGCCGCTCAACGTGGGCTGGGAACCGGGCGGACTCTGGGACCGCCTGTCACAGTCGTTCCGGGTCATCCGATTCGACCCGCGCGGCTGCGGCCTCTCAGAGCGGGACGGCGTGTTTGGCTCGTTCCACGATGAAGCGGTGGACCTGGCGGCGGTCGTCAGCGAACTCGGCGAGCCGCGTGTCGCGCTGATGGGCTACTACATCGGCACGCCGGCCGCCGTGATCGCAATGCTCAACGAGCCGGAGCGCTACACACACATGGTTCTGCATCTGCCGATTCCGATGGTCGGCAACCAGACCATGCCCCATGACTCCTCTGTATCTCCGCAGGACGAGTACAGCCAGCTCATGGACGGAACGATCGGCAATCTGCTGCGTCTTGGCTGGCAGTATCACGAAGAGTCCGCCCGACGCGCATTGCTCACAATCATTGCGCCGACCGCCGACGAAGCCACGCTGCGCAGCCTCTCGGAGTTGATGCATCACTACCCGTCGATGAATCGGCTGTTTGGTCTGGTACCGGAGATGCGCAGCCTCAACCTGCGTGACGAGCTGCGAAGTGTGCAGATTCCAACCCTGATCTCGATTCCACCCGAAGGTGACGGTTTTGAGGATTCCAATGCCTCATTCGGTCGAGACTGGGCCCGGCGCATCCGTGGCGCGCGGCTGCTGGTCGGACGCGATGACACCTCCGTCCTCGTCAACGGCGCTCTAACGATCAACCAGTTGGCCGAGGCGATGGAGGAGTTCATCGGCATCGACATGCAGTCCCAGACTGCAGGACAAGCGACGCGGACCGTCCTGTTCACCGACATCGAGGGCTCAACCTCGATGGTCGACCGGCTAGGCGATGATCAGGCCCGCGCGATCACCCGTGAAATCGAACAACTCACGCTGACCGCAATTCGCGATCATCGGGGAGTCCAGGTCAAGACGATGGGAGACGGCGTCCTCGCCTGGTTCGGGGCAGCATCGTCGGGCGTTGACGCCGCCGTGCAGATCCAGAGCCAGCTGGCCAACCACGATCGCTACAGCGATGTCTATGTCCGCATCGGGCTGAGCGCTGGTGAGCCGATTGCGGAATCAGACGACCTCTACGGCGCCACGGTCAACCAGGCCGCCCGCATCATGTCGATGGCCCAGGGCGGCCAGATTCTCGTCTCGGACCTGGTTCGCGGACTCCTTCAGGGTCGTCGGTATCGGTTCGAAGATCGAGGGGTGCACCAGCTTCGCGGGTTCCGCGATTCGATTCACATCTTCAGCGTCGACTGGCAGAGCGCATCGGGCGACAGCACGCCCCTGGAAGGGACAACCCAATGACCGAGATGACCAAGCATGAACGGGTGCGGGCAGCATTATTGGGCGAACCGGTCGATCGGGCGCCGGCATCCCTCTGGGGACACGACTTCCTGCGCGAATGGAGCAACGACGAACTGGTCGGCGCGACCTGCGAGCAGTATGAGGCCTACGACTGGGACTTCATCAAGATCAATCCACGCTGGTCGATGTTTCCCGAAGCCTGGGGCGCCGTCTATCAGCCTCCGGTCGAGCAAACCAACCAGACCATGATCAGTCCCGCTCTGAGCGAACTCGACGAACTCCACGACGTCGTTTCGGTCCACGCCGAGCGCGGCGTGTTCGGCGAACACATCGAGTCGACCCGCCGGGTCGTCGAGCGAACCAAAGGCGAAGTTGATGTGGTCCAGACCGTGTTCTCGCCGATGGCCACGGTGGGCCTCATGTTCGGCCATCCGCGAGCCTTCAAGCAGGCTGCGGCAGAGGCCCCCGCTGCCGTACACGGCGCGATCGCGCGAGTGACGGAAACGATTGTCAACTACAGCCGTGCCAATATGAATGCCGGCGCCTCGGGCGTCTTCTACGCACCGCTGCAATGGGCCAGTCACGCCACCTCGACACCCGACTTCTACCGCGAATTCGGCCGACCCTACGACTTACAGGTCCTGGATGCGATCCGCGATGCCGAGTTCAACGTCCTGCATGTTTGCTTCTCGAACAACATGCTGGCCGAGTTGCTCGACTACCCGGTCCACGCATTCAACTGGGACGACCGCGAAGAGACCAACGCCAGCCTCGCCGAGGTCTGGTCGCAGACCGACAAGGCGGTCATGGGTGGCGTCAGTCGGGCTGGACTCGGGGAACTCAGCGCGGACGAAGTGCGCAATCAGGCGTCGGAGGCGGCCAGCATCGGCAACACGAGGGTGTTCGTGACCGGCGGCTGTTCGATTCCGCCCCATACATCGCCCGAGAATCGGGCGGCCGTGGCGTCAGGGGCTCGGGGGAACTAAGCGAGGATCTGCAACGGATTCGACCAGCGCAATCCGGGAAACCGTGCGAAGTCGCGGTCGTTGGTGTGGACCTCGGCGTCATGCTCAATCGCGAGCGCCGCGATGTGCGCGTCAGGGACGACGTTTCCGCCGCGACCTGCTGCCGTGAGCACCTCAGCGAGAACCGACAGATGCTGCGATCCCGGTTGCAATGCAGATACGTGCGGATGAGACAGCCAACTTTCCACGACTACAACCGCTTGCTCCAATGTCAACGGCATCGTCAACTTGCTCGGGTGTGTCGTCAAACGCAGAAACCCAATGCTGACTGACCATGGCATGCCGAAGGGCTCACGCCCGCCTAACAGCTCCTGCCACCACCTACGGGCTTCACCGTGTTGAGCGAACTCGCTGAAGTGCGCGTACAACAGCAGATTGATGTCGGGAAGGATCACGACCGGAGTTTCTTCTCGAACCACTCGTCATGAAGATCAGAAAGGGCCTGTCTGGGAGTGAGATGGGCGATTTCCGGCCGCAATCCACCGGGAAACGTCCTCACGGCTGTCGGTTCCCGTGGAGCGGACGCTCCATCACAAAACCGCTCCCGCAGTTCCTCGTTGGCGAGCTGATCCAGCGGGACGCCACGCCGCTCCGCTTCCTCGGCGAGAGCGGCGGCGACATCATCATCGAGTGAGAGATCTGTCGTCATGAGCTCAGCCTAGTGAATCAGCTTGCGGCCGTGAATCTATGAAGGAAGGACGCCGTTCGGCGAGCGTTCCTTAGTCCTTCCCTTCAGACGCTCCGGCCAGCATCTCGCATATCCGAGGCGCAGCAACACACGCCCCGGCGGCGATGCCCACTGTGAACAGCAGCCAGGGCCAGAAGAGCTCGGCGGTACCCCAGGGATCCGCCCCGATGCCCGACGCATTAGCCCCGTACTCAAGCCACCAGGCGAAGAAGATGTACAGCGCCAGCGCCACATTCAACGGGCTGACCAGCGGGCCGCCAAAGCCGCGTCCCACAATCCAGCGGCTGAGGATAGCCAGGAATGTGAGCGCCGCGCCCCAGGTGAGGGCCGCCTCGGGCACGCTGGCCTGACTGTGCCACATCGCCAGGTGCAGCCCGAACACAAACAGGGAGAAGGTCAACCACCAGGCCATGAGTGGATTGACCGCGTACGGCGCAATGGCGCGAGCGCCGAGCAGAATGCCGCAAAACAGCAACGAAAACGGCCAGTAGATCGGCTCGGACGCAAACGTGTCACCGAGGCTGGTGAAGTCGATCAGCATCTCCCCGACAATCACGCCGCCTACGCCAAGCAGCACGGTCAGGTTCTCCGTCTCAAGCAGCTCGCCCCGCACCGGCCGCAACGTCAGAACTCGCGAGATGAACACCAGCGAGATGAGCATCGCCGCCCATCCCGCCGACAACGCAGGCCCGGCGCCGCTGATCTCGAGGAAGGTCTCCAACAGGAACACCAACACTGCGGCGATGATCACCGTCCGCCATCCGGTGTCGTCCCAGATGGCACGCAACGTTCCCATTGGATCACTCAGCAGTTGCTCATGATGCGGCATAGCCGACTCCTCTCGGGACCGGTGCTCGTTGCTGCGAACGTAGGGCTTTGAAATCGACCATGTCGTACGTTGCGGGCAATCCAGAACACAGTTGAGGAGGAAGCGTATGGGAGCACTCGACGGCAAGGTCACCCTGATTACAGGCGCAGCGTCTGGCATCGGTCTGGCGACGGCACAGCTCTTCGCCCACGAGGGCGCGCAGGTCGCGATGTTCGACCGCAACGCCGATCTGGTCAACGAGACCTCCCGCGAGATCGGGTCCAGCGCCCTCGCGATCAGCGGTGATGTCACCAACGAGGAAGATGTCGAGCGCATGGTCGCGAGCTGCGTGGAACGCTTCGGCCGGCTCGACATTAGCTTCAACAACGCCGGGATTGCCGGGACTGCAGCGATCCACGAGCAAGAGTTGATCCACTTCCAGCACGTCATTGATGTCTGCCTGACCGGCGTCTTCCTCTGCCTCAAACACCAGTCGAAGCAACTCATCGCGCAGGGCGAGGGAGGTTCGCTGATCAACACGGCCAGCATCAACGCGACCCAGGCGACCAAGGGTCTGAGCGCCTACTGCTCGGCCAAGGCGGGGGTGGCGATGTTGACCAGAGTGTCTGCCCTAGAACTGGGAGAGCATGGCATCCGCGTCAACGCGATCGGTCCCGGCCACACGAGGACGCCGATGACGGAGCGCGCCCGCGATGTCGACGGATTCGACGAGGCCATGATCGGAGCAACGCCGCTGGGCCGTCTGGGTGAGCCCGAAGACATCGCCCAGATGGCGCTCTACCTGGCCGGCGACGCGAGCCCCTGGGTGTCGGGACAGCTCTTCTATGTGGACGGAGGGATCACGGTGAACGAGCTCCCGCCGGGGTTCAACATGCTCGAGGCTTCGACGAGACGGCCCGGCTCCGCCTAGCTGAACGCATCCAGTCATACCTGCGCTTGCCGCGGGTATCTCGCTGTCGGAGACTGAGCGCCAGCGACTCGAGATTCCCGCGACAAGCGCGGGAATGACGGATCAGTACCCGAATGGAGCAACCGATGGGACAACTCGACGGCAAGGCTGCACTGATCACCGGCGCGGCTTCAGGAATCGGACTGGCAGCGGCGAAACGTTTCGCTGAAGAAGGAGCGCAAGTCGCCCTGGCAGATCGCAATGCAGACGGCGCCGCCGAAGCAGCGCGAGAAATCGGCTCACAGGCGATTGCCGTCACCGCCGACGTCACGGACGAGGACGATGTCGCCCGTATGGTTATGTCCTGCGTTGACCGCTTCGGCAGGTTGGATATTGCCTTCAACAACGCCGGCATCGGCGGCTGGTCGCCGATTCAGGACTATCCGCTCTCTCAGTTTCAACGCGTGATCGATGTCTGCCTGACCGGCGTCTTCCTTTGCATCAAGCACGAGTCCAAGCATTTGATCGAGCAGGGCTCGGGCGGCTCAATCATCAATACCGCTTCGTTGAACAGCATCCAGGCGACCGAGGGGTTGTCGGCCTACTGCTCGGCTAAGGCGGGCGTGGCGATGCTGACCAAGGTCTCGGCGCTCGAGCTGGGACGACACAACATCCGCGTGAACAGCATCGGACCCGGCCTGATCAGGACGCCGTTGACCGAAGGTCTGCGCGATGTGCCCGGACTGGAAGACGCCTTCGCCGCGGAAGCTCCGCTGGGACGAGTGGGCGAACCGGAAGATGTGGCCCAGCTCGCACTCTGGCTCGCCTCCGATGCCTCGTCGCTGATGACCGGCCAGACCGTCCAGCTCAACGGCGGTGCCGACATCATCAAGTACCCGCCGCTGTTCGAGTTTCTGGGCCAACAGCCGCTGTAGTTCGTAGACTGCCTGCCGACTGAGCGCTTCGAGACACCGAGTGGGAGCTGATCATGCGCGAATTTGCCGGCAAGACGGCGGTGGTTACCGGAGCGGCGAGCGGGATGGGGCTGGCATTCGCCCGGCGCTTCGCCGCCGAGGGCATGAACGTGGTCCTCGCCGACATCGAGGAAGACGCGCTCACCGCGCAGGTCACCCGACTTGAACAAGAAGAGCGCAACGTGCTGGGCGTGGTCGTGAACACGATGCGTCGCGAGGCGATCGAAAATCTGCGCGACCGGACGATCGAGCGCTTCGGCAACGTTCACATCCTCGTCAACAACGCCGGTGTCGCCGGCGGCGATGATGCTGGCTTCTCCGCCGACGGTTCGATCCGAGGCGCGTGGGACGTGCCCGACGCCACCTGGGAATGGATCATGGGCGTCAACTTCTGGGGCGTGCTCTACGGAGTGCAGGTGTTCGTGCCGCA
>VXTH01000116.1:0-7257 GCA_009837565.1 Chloroflexota bacterium
ACCATCACCTGATCAGCGCGCCGCTCGTGGAGCGCGCCGCTGCAGTCGAAATCGACGTTGAAGAGCGACGGATGGAGGGAGATGGCGACAAGCCGTCCGACCATGCGCCGGTCACACTGGTGCTAGAGGACTAGCGTCGTTCAAGCCCGCCTCTTCCAGGACGGTCGCGCAACGGAGGACGAGGTCGTCGTTGCCCTCCCGGGCAATCAGCTGGACCGATACTGGCAGCCCGTCACGGTCAAGCCCCGCCGGCATCGCGATCGCCGGCGCCTGAATGAGGTTGGCCAGGGGCGTGTACAGGATTGAGATCGTCCAGGGCGTGACCGACGTCGCGGCAATCTCGTCAATGACCGCTCCGTGCGGATGCGCGGCGATCGCGCTGGTCGGCGTCAGCAGCACGTCGAAATCATCGAACCATGCGTCCATCGCTCGGGACAGTCGGTCGAGCGCCGCATAGGCCTCCGCGACCCGAACCCCAGTCAATGAGCGCCCGCGTCAAAGACTGCCGACCGTGTAGTCATTCAGTTCCGCTTCCCGTCCGACGCACATCTCGCCGTAGTTGGCAGCCGCGCCGACGGCCGAGAGCGTTGGGAAAATCTCATTCGGATCCGAGATCCCTGGTGCCGCTTCGAACACCTCGGCGCCGCCAGCTTGCAACATCTCCGCGGCGATTCTGACCCGCTCCGCAATCGGCGGCTCACAGGGAGTCGGCCAACCGAGCTGTGTCGTCCACGCAACCCGCAGCCCCTGTACATCGAACTCTCGTTCGGATATTGTGGCGATAGCCGGCTCGGAACGGGTGTTCTTGACATGGGGGTTCCATTCCTCCGAGCCGGCCATCACATCAACCATCAGGGCCGCGTCGGCCACCGTTCGAGCCAGCACACCGTCAGTGGAGATCTGCGACATCCCGGCCCCGCGCGTTCGGCGAGGAATCCGGCGGCCGGTCGGCTTCAGACCAACCACACCGCAATATGCCGCCGGGACTCTGACCGACCCGCCGCCATCGGTACCGTGATGCAGCGGCCCATAGCCGGCGGCGCACGCCGCTGCCGCTCCTCCGCTCGAGCCCCCGGCGGTCCGCTCCAGATTCCATGGATTCGCCGTCGGCGGCCCCAGTCGATTCATGGTCTGCGCCGCCAGCCCGAACTCGGACGTGTTGGTCTTGCCGAGGAAGACGGCGCCTGCCTCCCGAAGCCGTTCGACAAACAACTCGTCGCTCGGTGCCGGCTGGTGGTCCGTAACATGCGACCCCATCGTCGTTGGCACGCCCTGAACATCAACGAGATCCTTGATCGTGATCGGGACGCCGAGCAACGGAGGCAGTTGCTTCCCGTCTCGCAAGCGCCACGCCAGAGCGGCGTCGCGCGCCTGCTCAAGCGCCAGGTCCCGAGTCTGACTGATGAACACATTCAGCGACGGCTCGAGCGCATCGATGCGCTCGAACATCGCTACCACGACCTCCTCCGGCGAGAATGTGCGAGCCTCGTACCCGGCTCGTAACTCTCGGGCCGAGAGCTCGTAGATTTCGGTCATCTACAGGTTCTCGATGCGAACCGGCTCGATGTCGCCGGCCGGTGAGAATCCGAAGATGCGGCCATAGAAGTCGAGCTCCGCTTCGGTCGCGCGCTGGATGTTGGCCGCTTGCCGAAATCCGTGCTGTTCCCCCTCAAAGGCGAGGTACGCAACCGGCAACCCCTTCTCCCGCAACGCATCGACCATCCGCTCCGCCTGGTTGGGAGGCACAATCTTGTCCTCCAGTCCCTGCAGAAAGATGATCGGGCAGGACAGCCGGTCAACCGAGTGTATGGGCGACCGCTGTTGATACAGCTCCGCCCGCTCGGGATACGGACCGATCAGCGAATCGAGATAGCGCGACTCGAACTTGTGCGTATCCTCGGCCAGCGCAGCCGCGTCGGATACGCCGTAGTACGACGCGCCGGCGGTAAACACGTCGCCAAAGGTCAGCGCGCACAGAGTGGTGTAGCCGCCAGCCGACCCACCGCGTATGGCGAGGCGCGAGCCATCGACATCGCCGCGTTCGACCAGGAACTTCGCAGCCGCCTCGCAGTCCTCCCGGTCGACGATTCCCCAGCGTCCGTTCAGCGCCCGCCGGTATGCGGTGCCGTAGCCGGTGGAGCCTCGATAGTCGACGTCGACCACGGCGAACCCCCGCGTGGTCCAGTATTGAATCGCCAGGTTGAAACCGGGACTGGTCGCGCTGGTCGGACCTCCGTGGATGAACGTCACCAACGGCGGGAGTTCACCGTCTGGAGCCTGGAACTCGGGATTTCGAGGCGCGTAGTAGTACGCGTGGGACGTCGTTCCGTCCGTCGTTGGATACTCGATGGCTTCAGCGGCCGAGAAGTAGTCGGCATCAATCTCCGGCGCTGCCGAAGCGCGAAGCGTCTCAATCTCACCGTTGTCAACATTGATCGCTACGATCGCCGCTCCGGTCTCCGGCCCGGCGGCGGCGCAGATGACGCGTGGCCCGACAGCTGCAGTGAAGTAACCGAAGCTGTTGAATGGCGTTTCCAGTTCTCTCAGCTCTCCTTCGTCCATGTCGATCACGCCGATCCGCCGACCCTCGGCGTTGCCGTACTGCGCGACCAGGCAACACTCGTCCATCACGGCGTAGGTGGACATCGAGAACTCCCACTGTGGCTGACCAAACTCAGCCTCCATCGAGAGCAAGGGCACGAGTTGGCTTCCGTCCCAGCGCTGGATGTTCCACCAACCGGAAGCATCGGAAATGCAGTACAGCGTGCCGTCGGGACCCCACTGCGGCTCGGTTATCGAAACGTCGTCGTTGGCGTCGCCGGCAATTCGCCGCGGCGCGAGCAGGGAACCGTCGGTGGCGACCTCGGCCAGCCACAGCTCTGTAGCGTCCCAGGGCATGTTGGGATGATTCCAGCAAATCCAGGCCAACCGCCGCCCATCGGGACTCAACCGCGGCGACGAACAGAAGTCGAACCCCTCGTGCAATCGAGTGATGTCGTCCGCATCTGCGCCGCTACCGTCGCAGGGGATTGAGGCCAGGTAGTTTGCGGCCTCCAGACCTTCTCGCCTGTGGTCCTCGGCGACGCAGATCAGTCGCCCACGCGCATCGTCGACCGTGGCGTCCGCATAGCGAATGGGAAGCTCAGGCGTCAGCGTGGTCGGCGGCTCCGAGCCGTCAACCGCCCGGCGGTACAGGCGCTGATCGGCGAAGTTGGAGTAATATCCAATCCCGCCGGAGACTGCAAGCGAGCCGCCGCCGAACTCGTGGACGAGCGTGCGCGCGCTGTGCTGCGAAGTCGTCACTTCTGAAATCTCACCGTCGGACGAATAGCGCATCGCGGCGTACCGTCCTTGCTCGTCCGGCCGCGACTCGACCCAGTAGAGGTCGTCGCCGTCCACGTCGAGTTCGTCAAAGCGGAGGGCGCCGGCGGTCAGCATCTCTGTCGCTATTGGGGAGTCCCAAGCCCCGTACGGAGCCACCCGCTGTGTACCCGACTCCTTACTCATCGTTACCCCTCCCTCACTGCAAACGTGCAATCATCGTAGGCGACGCGCCGGATTTCGACCGAAAGCGGTCGATGTGACGGGAGGTGAACGATGGCCGACTCTTCTGAGGGGAGCGTTCGAGTCACCAGCCCGACCGTGCCCGGCCCGAACCACGACCGCGCCCTGGTCGACGCACCGCTGGCCGCCGACGTTCGATTGCTCAGCAGTCTGCTCGGCAACACCATCCGGGTGGTCGACGGCGAGGAGGTGTTCAATGCCGTTGAACAGCTTCGCGGCCTGGCCCAGCGCCGACGCGGGGTCCGCCAGGAACCTGAGCCGCAACTGACGGCCGAAATCGTCGACCTCGTTCAGAGTTGGCCGCTATGGCTGGCGGCCGAGGTCGGCAACGCCTTCCTGACCTATTTCCTGCTCACCAACACTGCCGAGGAGACACACCGCATTCGACGCCGCCGTGTGCGCTCTTCCGACACTAGCGCCGCCCCGCGCTCCATTGCGGCCGTGGTTGAGCAATTGCTGTCTCAGGGATACGACGAAGCAACGATTCGCCAACAGGCCGCGGGGATTCACTTACAACCCGTGTTCACCGCCCATCCAACGGAGTCGCAGCGCCTGACCATGCTGGGCACCCTGCAGGACGTTCATCGCCTGTTACTGGAGCGAGAACACGCCATCCCTGCCGAACTCGACGACATCGATATGGCGCTCAGGACCCACATTGAGGGTCTCTGGCAGGCGGACCACCTGCGCCATCGCCGCCCGACCGTGCTCGAAGAGTCGCGTCTGCTCTTGCGTACGTTCGAGACCACGCTTTGGGACGCGGTGCCCGAGGTCACACGCCGGTTTCGCCAGGCCACCGGCGTCACGGCCGTCGATGCGCCCGCGCCCATCGTGCTGGGATCCTGGATGGGCGGCGACGCCGACGGCAACCCGAATGTGACCCCCGACCTGACCTGGCAGACCGCGCTGACCATGCGCGCCCGGGTGCTGCGCATGCACCTCGATGCGGTCAGATCCATGGACGCGATGCTGCCCCACTCGGTACGGCGCGTCGCGACGTCGCAGGACCTGGACGCCTCACTCCAGCGAGACGCCCGTCGGATGCCGCGGGTCGAGGAACGACTGCAGAACAGAAACCAGGCAGAGCGCTACCGCCACAAGATCCGCTACATGACAGCCCGCCTGCAGGCGACGCTGGAGGCCGACTATGCGCTGCTGGACACTCGAGCAGCACAGATCCACGACGCGAGGTTGACCGCCAACGAGCCCGATGGCGTCCCCTACGACTCGGCCTACGACTTCGTTGACGATCTTCAGGCGATCGCGGACAGTTTGCGGCATCACGGCGCGCACTCAGGCGCCGACCAGGTGGTCCAGCCCCTGATCGACCGGGCCAAGACATTCGGCTTCCATCTGGCCACCCTCGATATCCGCGATCACGCCGATCGATTCCATGCCGCCGCCGACGAGGTGCTCAAAGGGCTGGACATCCAGCCCCCTGGGGGAAGCTATCTCGAGCTGGACAAGGATCAGCAAGAAGCGTTCCTCGCCGGTGAGCTCGACCGCGACTACTTCCCGGTCGGGCATGCGATGTCAACCCATGACGACGACACCTTGCGCCGGTTCCGAACGGCTCGACGAATTCAGCGAATCTGTGGAGATGAGGCCGTGCAGACATGCATCGTCTCGATGGCGGAGCACGCCGCCGACGTGCTGGCGCCTCTGCTCGTCGCCAGGCAGGCTGGCCTCAACGACATCCATCTCGGCGCGCCGGCCGGCCGGATTCGGATTGCGCCCCTGTTCGAGCGCGTCGCCGACCTTGACCGGGCCCCGTCCGTTCTGCGCTCACTCTTCAGTCACGGCGCGTATCGGCGACATCTCAAGGCCCACAACAACCTGCAAGAGGTTATGGTCGGCTACTCCGATTCGGCCAAGGACGCCGGTGTGCTGCCCTCGCTCTGGGGCCTCTATCGAGCCCAGGATGCAATGCACGAGGTCGCTCGCGACTTCGACGTGGATCTGATGTTTTTCCATGGCCGCGGCGGCACCGTCAGCCGCGGCGGCGGACCGTCGCACGACGCCATCCTTGCCTTGCCGCCGCACACAACCGAGGGCGGAATCAAGCTCACCGAGCAAGGCGAGATGATCCAGTTCACCTACGGCATGCCTGGCCAGGCGAAGTGGAACCTTGAACAAACGCTGGCCGCCGCCGTCGTCAAACGCTTCGACCATGACCACAACGACACGCCCGACGCCGAGCGCGAGCGCTACCACGCCGCGATGGACGAACTCGCAGCAACTGCCCAGCAGGCCTACCGATCGCAGGTCGTCTACGATGACGACTTGCATGCCTATTTCCAGCGTGTCACACCGATTGGCATGCTGGGCAACCTCGCCATCGGCTCACGACCCACCTTCCGGCCTGGCTCGGACGCGTCGCTGACCTCGTTGCGCGCGATCCCGTGGGTCTTCGCCTGGATGCAGACCCGGCACGTCATCACCGGATGGATGGGCGTGGGCACCGCGATCGAGCACTATATCCACCGGCATGGGCAGGCCGGCGAGGACCTGCTGCGCGACATGCGCGCCCGCTGGCCGTTCTTCAACACGCTGCTATCAAACGTCGAAATGGTGCTGGCCAAAGCCGACTTCGACGTCGCCGAACATTACGCCCGCACCCTCGGTGACGGCGACCGCGACGTACGCACCTTTGGCCGTCTGAGCGATGAGTTCAACCGCACCGTCGCCATGGTGAATCTGCTGGCCGATCAGGATCGACTACTCGAAGGGTCGCCAGTCCTGCAGCGCTCGATCGCACTGCGCAATCCCTACGTCGACGCACTGAGCTTCCTCCAGGTGGAACTGCTCAGCCGCATCCGCGATCTGCCAGAGGACGATCCGGAGTACGCCGACACCCTCGAAGCAATCCTGCGCAGCGTCAACGGCGTCGCCGCCGGCCTGCGCAATACGGGGTAACTCGGAGAGCCGCGTTCGACCTACCCGACCACTTCCCAGTGAACCAGGGTGAACGGTTCGGTCTCGTCGGTCCCCTCGTGATCCTCGAAGACAGGCCGAACTTCAGCGCCGATCTCAACCGTCTGCATCGGGTCGCCGACGAGGTTGCCGACCATGCGCACGTTCTCGTGGTTCGGCAGCTCGACCAGGACGACGAGGTACGGACAGGAGTCCTGCAGCGCGGGATGGACCGGGTGCCAGACGCGCTCCCAGGAGTAGATGCGTCCGTTGCCCTCTACCTCACGCCAGCCCATATCGAAGCTGTGACAGATGTGGCAGACCCACTCGGGGCCAAACTGGGGTCGGTCGCATGTGTGACAGTGCTGGACGAACAGCTTGTGCTGCTTGATGCCCTCCCAGTACTCGGTGTCGAGACCATCGACCGACGGGGCGGGCGCGGGCATGCCCTCGCCCAGGTAGTACCTTCCAGGATTCGCCATTACAGCACCGCCTCTGAACCGACGATCATGTCGGACACCGGCGTCACCATCGGACCCGAGGCGACCAGCGACACGTTGACGTCGTCAACCTGGTTGCAGGACTCGCCCCGCACCTGGCGGACGGCTTCGATGTTGAGCTCGAGACCGTGCATGTAGCACTCGGCCAGGTTGCCGCCGCTCGTGTTGATCGGCATCTTCCCGCTCGGCGCGATCAGGTTGTCGAAGGTGATGAAGTCGTTGGCCTCTTCGTAGCTCGTCAGGCCGTGCTCGATGATGCTCATCACGACGCCGCCGGTGA
>VXTH01000324.1:0-7235 GCA_009837565.1 Chloroflexota bacterium
GTCCAGACCGCGATCGACGAGTTCGGCGGTCTCGACGTGCTGGTCTGCGCCCACGGCATTCTGCGTGAGCGCATGATCTTCAACATGACCGAAGACGAATGGGACGGTCTCGTGCGCGCCCATCTCAAGGGCTGCTTCGCCCCGACCAAATTCGCATCGATCTATTGGCGCGCCAATCGCGAAGGTCAGAGCAGGCGGATCATCTACTTCACGTCCGACGCCGGGATCCGCGGTTCAGCCGGGCAGCCCAACTACTCGGCCGCGCACGCGGCCAAGCTTGGCCTGATGCGCTCCAACGTCGGCGCGCTCGGTCGCTACGGTGTGACTACAAACTGCATTGCTCCCGGCGCCTCCACGCGCATGACCGACCGCGGGCTCGGCGTGGACTCGTCGGAACCTGCGCCATCCGAATCTGCAGCCGGCACCGCGCGCGACCCCAAGAATGTCGCACCGATTGTCGCCTGGCTCGCCTCCGACCAGTCCGACGCTGCCAACGGCCGCATCTTCGGCGCCAGCGGACACCGAATCTCGCTGTTTTCGGAGCCCGTGCTCGAGCGCTATCTCCATTTCGACGACAACAAGATCGAGATCGACACCCTCTTCGACCTCTGGCCGCACACACTCGGCGCTGGTGGATTCCCGCGCAACAGCATTCGGCCCGGTCTGGTTTGATTTCGCTCTGTTATTGCAATCGGTTGCATTAGAGGTGCGTCGCCCATAGTCTGACTTCGCACTGCTGGAAGTCAACCTCCGTGACCAGATTCCGTCTCGCTCTTTCGCTGTCCCTCGTCGCGCTCGCGCTGTCGCTCCTCGGAGCGGCCTGCGGCGGAGACGCGCAGGATGATCGGCTACTGGTCGTTACGACGGTTGCGCCGCTACGCAACATCATCGAAGAGGTCGGCGGAGACCGCATCGCCGTCGTTGCGCTTGTTCCCGAAGGCACCAACAGCCACACCTTCGACCCGCCGCCCTCGGCCGTCGGAGAGATCGAGAAGGCCGATCTGATCATCATCAACGGGCTCAATCTTGAATTGCCGACGCTGGAACTGGCCGAGGCCAACGCAGCCGACAACACGCCAATCATCCTGCTCGGCAATCTCGCCGTCTCGCCCGACGAGTACGTGTTCGACTTCTCGTTCCCCGAAGAGGACGGCAACCCGAATCCACACCTGTGGACGGCGCCTCACCTGGCCGTCGAGTACGCCGAGATCGTTCTCGGAGAGCTGAGCAAGGTTGATCCCGAGGGCGCCGACTACTACTCAGACAACGCCGATCTGTTCATCGCCCGACTCTGGGAACTCGACGAAGCGATCGCCGAAGCAACGGCCACGATTCCGCTAGCGCATCGCAAACTGATCACGTATCACGACTCGTTTCCCTACTTCGCGCCGCGCTACGGTCTGGAGATCATTGGCGCGATTCAGCCCTCAGACTTCTCGGAACCGGCGCCGCGCGAGGTCGCCAATCTGATTGGACAGATCCGCGACGCCGGAGTACCGGCGATCTTCGGTTCGGAAGTCTTCCCCTCGGAAGTGCTGGAGACCATCGCTAAAGAAGCCGGCGCGGTGCAGGTCTCGACGTTGTCGGACGATGACCTGCCAGGAACTCCCGGCGACCCGGGGAACACGCTGGTCGGCATGATGGTGGAAAATGTACGGACTATGGTGACCGTGCTCGGCGGCGATGCATCGGCGCTGGATGGATTTGATACGAGCAGCACGTGGCAACAGTCGGAGTAGACGCGCTCGTCGAACTGCAAGGCGTCGCCCTGGGTTACGAGGGCGTTGTCGCCTTGCGCGACGTCGACGTGTCCATCGCTCCTGGGGAACTGATCGGCATCGTCGGCCCCAGCGGATGCGGCAAAACCACCCTGTTGCGATCGCTGCTGGGCGAACCTGAGCTGTACGCCGGCACGGCCAAGGTCGCCGACAACACCCGCGTCGGCTATGTCCCACAGGTCGAAACCGTGGACTGGAACTTTCCCATCACGGTGGAACAGGTGGCAATGCTCGGCAGCTGGCGGACCCGGCGCTGGCTGCCCTGGACCAGCCGCGCCGAACGAAGTCGCGCCCGGGTGGTGCTCTCCCAGCTCGGGATCGCCGACCTGGCCGATCGCCCGATCCGCGCACTCTCCGGTGGACAGCAACAACGCACCTTCTTGGCCCGCGCCTTGATCCGGTCGCCGGATCTGTTGCTGCTCGATGAACCGACTTCAGGCGTCGACATCAAGACCCGGCACGAGATCCTTCACCAACTTGCCGGTCTGAACACGGCCGGCGTGACCGTCGTCTTGACCACACACGACCTCAACGGCGTCGCCTCTCACCTACCGCGTTTGATCGCCCTGGGCGAACAGACAGTCCTCGCCGACGGGCCGCCGTCTGAGGTCTTGCAGCCCGACATCCTCGAACGCGCCTACGGGCAGCCGATGCTGGTCGTGCAGAGCGGCCACGAGACCTACGTCCTGCCGATTCCCGAGGAAGCACCCGGCGCACACGGCGATGTTCTGCCGCCGCCAGAGGTCGTCAACGTGATCGGACGCCCCGACAGCGACTCGGACTCTGACTCAACGTCTGCTCATGCTTGAGCCATTCGAGTTTGGCTTCATGCAACGCGCGATGATCGCTGCCACCCTGGTCGGCGGCGTCACCGCCGCAGTCGGCGTGTTCGTCATCCTGCGCCGGCTCGCCTACATCGGACATGGCCTCGCCCATAGCATCTTCGGCGGCGCGGTCGTCTCGTTCACAATCGGATTCAACTTTTTCCTCGGCGCCAGCCTCTGGGGAGCATTCAGCGTCTTTCTGATCAACCAGGCCGCGCGTCGCCGGCAAATCGGTGGCGACGCGGCGATCGGCATCATCACCACAGCCGCCTTTGCGATCGGCATCGCCGTGATCTCTCGTGCGCGCAGTTTCACCCGCGACTTCGAGGCTGCGCTATTCGGCGAGATCCTGGGCATCACCAACCAGGATCTCTACGTCACGGCCGGGATGGTCCTGTTGATTGCCATCGTGATGTTTCTGCTCTGGAAGCCGCTCGTCTTCATTACATTCGACCAGGATGTCGCCACGTCCTACGGAATATCTGTGCGCTGGGTTGAAGCGATCTTCTCGCTGGCCCTGGCCGCAACGGTCGTCGCCGCTCTGCAGGTGCTGGGCGTGACCCTGATCGCGGCGGCCCTGGTCATTCCTCCAGTGGTCGCCCGACTGCTGACCGATTCGTTTCCCCGCCTCTTCGTGATCGCAGTGGTCATTGGCGCTCTCACCGGATTCCTGGGCGTGTACGTGTCCTGGTTCGTCGATGTCTCCTCCGGCGCGACGGTGGTACTGGTCCAGTCGGCCGTCTTCGCCCTCACGCTCGGCTGGGGAGTTCTGGAGTCCCGTCGCGGATTCAGCGCTGCCCGTCGAGCGGAACGGCTCGCCGGCCTCGAACGCTCCCTGAATGACTGAGCGACTGGCTAGAGTCTGAATCAGACTGCAACATCGCTCCGTCCATAGAATCGTTCCATGTCCAGCCAGCCCAGTAACGGCTCCGCCGACTCCATCGAGGATGCGCCACCGCCCATCTTCGACCTCGCGGCACTGGAAGAGGGCCAGCCGTCGCTTGATCCTGACACGCTGAGCCGCGTCACCGAGGCGCTTGCCCAGGCAGAAGGCCGAAGCCAGGGCGATTGGCTCTCCGACTGGCCGAGTTCGACCACCACCATCGAGTCGCCCCCGCCGCTCGCGCTGGAATCGGGGGCCGCACTCTCGCCGTTGGCCGAGCCGGCCGAAGCGCCTCGTCCGCCGGCCAGAACCAGTCCTGCCGAACCACCGGAGCTTGTCGGTCTGACGCAGACCGAAGTTACGCAGCGCATGGAAGACGGCCGCGTCAATCGTGACACGTCGAAGCAGCGCTCCGACCTCGACGTCATCCTCACGAACGTTTTCACCTACTTCAACATGGTCCTCTTCAGCCTGATCGGCATCCTGCTGATCCTGGCCATCACCGAGCAGAAGACCGACCACCTGCAGGACGCCGCGTTCGTCGGCATGGTGGTCCTCGCCAACGTGCTTGTGGGGACGTTCCAGGAGTTGCGAGCCACGCGCAAACTGCGACAACTCGTCGCCCTGACGGCGCCCACGGCCACAGTCGTCCGGGAGGGCTTCGAGCGAGAGATCCTGGCGACGGACGTGGTCGCGGATGATCTGCTGGTCCTGCGCAGCGGCGACCAGGTCGTGGCCGACGGCCCGATTGTTTGGGACGAGGCCGAGCTGGATGAATCGATCCTGACCGGTGAGACCAGCTCGGTCCGGCGCGGTCCCGGCGAAACGCTCGAGTCGGGCGCGTTCTGCGTCGGCGGCTCGTGCTACTACCAGGCGACGCACGTCGGCGACCAGTCCCGCGCCGTTCGCGAAACACGCGACGCCCGCGAGCTGAAGCGCACCGAGACGCCGCTCCAGCTTCGCTTCAAGCGCATCCTCGACGGCCTGATCGTCGCCACCGCCATCCTCGGACTGCTGATCTTAATCTCCTTCCTGATCACCGGGCGCGAGTTCGACGAAGCCGTCAAGGCAACGATTGCGACCGCCACCTCGGTCGTGCCCGAGGGTCTGATGCTCGGTTTTACGGTGGCGTTTGCCGTTGGCGCGCTGCGCGTCTCCCGGCTCGGCGCAATTGTGCAGGACAACACTGCCGTCGAGGCGCTCAACTACCTCGACACCATCTGTCTCGACAAGACCGGCACGATCACCGCCAACCGATTGCAGGTCGATGACGTGCGCTGGGCGCCGGGCGGTCGTTCGCTGGCCGGCTGGCTGGGCGCGTTCGCGGTATCGACCTCGGCCAACAACCGCACCGCTGAAGCGCTCTCGACCGCGTTCGCGGCGCAGACCAACGGCGCCCAGCTCGTCGATGACGAGCCGTTCAACTCCGAGCGCCGCTGGAGCGCGGCCCGCCTGCGACTGGGAACCGAGGAACGCATCTTTGTGCTCGGCGCGCCCGAGCGACTGCTTCGCTCGGAAGACGATGACGTCGACACCGATGAGGCGGCGCGCTCGGAACTGTCGGCGGAGTACGAGCTCGCGGCTCAGCGGGGGCTGCGAGGCGTCGTTTTCGCCGAAGCCGCCGCCATGCCTGATCCCGAGACCGACACGCTGCCGTCGCTTCGGGTGATCGCGTTGATCACGGTCGCCGACGAGTTGCGCGAGGAGATCGCCAACGCGTTCCGGATGATGGACGAGCTCGGCATCGAGCCCAAGATCATCAGCGGCGACAATCCCGCGACCGTGGCCGCGCTCGTCCAGCAACTCGGGATCCGCCTGCCGGGCGGCCTGATCACCGGTTCCGCGCTGGCTCGGCTGAACGAGTCCGATTTCGCCGACGCCGTGGAGTCGAACTCGGTCTTCGGACGGATCGCGCCGCAGCAGAAGGAGCAGATTGTCGCGGCGCTGCAGGCGAACGGCCGATACGTGGCGATGGTCGGCGACGGCGCTAACGATGTCCGCGCACTGCGACAGGCCGATGTCGGCGTGGCCATGGAGTCGGGCGCGAATACGGCCAAGGGCGTCGCCTCGATCGTCCTGCGCAACGACTCGTTTGAGGCGCTGGTCAAGGGATCGGCCGTGGCGCAGAGCGTGCTTGGCAACGCCTCTCAGCTCTCCAAGCTGTTCGTGACCAAGAGCTTTTACGCGTTCCTGATCATCTTCATCTCCAACATGATGGGTCTCGAGTTTCCCTTCCTGCCCCGCCACGGTTCGCTGACCGCGCTGTTCACGCTCGGTGTGCCTGCCGTCTTCATCACCCTGACCCGGCCGCCGCGGTCGGCGGGTCGCGACTTCCTCTCCTCGACGATGCGCTTTGCGATCCCGGCTTCGCTCGCGCTGGCCGTCTCGGCCGTGGCCGTGCACCTGCTGACCGAGGGCATCCTCGGGCGACCGGTCGAGGACGCCCGCACCCTGGTCTCGACCACGATCGGGATTGTCGGGCTGGCCTACATGGTCGAGGTGATCGGCTACCAGGGCGCGACCCGCGAGAACCTGATGCGGCCGGCGCTGGTCACATTCTTCGGCGTCGCGCTGCTGGGCATCTTCATTCTCACGCTGTACACGCCGCCGCTGCGCAACTTCTTCGACTTCTCCCCGCTCTCCGCTGCCGAGTGGGCGATCGTCGCCTTCGCTGTCGCTGCGGCGCTGGCCGGCAAGTGGGTGCTGTCGACCTATGCCGCCCAGATCATGCGCCGCCTCACCGGTCAGGCCTACGAGGAAGCGGCTGCGCGCGGTCGGGCCAACTAGTCGCCGTACAGCTCGGCCAGCTCCGGATCCTTGGCCGAGAGCATCTCGGCCAGATCGAGGAGGACCCGGCATTGCTTGTAGGTCGCGTCGTCCTGCATCTTGCCGTCGACCACGGCGACGCCGCCGGAGCCGCCTGCGTCCTCCATCGCGGCGACCACCCGGCGGGCGAATGAGACCTCGTCCGGGTTGGGCCGGAAGACCGCTTTGGCGATCGGGATCTGGTTCGGATGCAGGGTCCAGGCGCCGACGCAGCCGAGGATGAAGGCAGCGCGGAACTGGTCCTCGCAACCCGTGGGGTCGGAGAAGTCGCCGAATGGCCCGTAGAACGGATAGATCTCGTTTGCCGCGCAGGCGTCGATCATCCTGGCCAGCGTGTAGTGCCAGGGGTCCTGGATGTAGGACGTGCGCGGGGCCGTCTCGTCGTCGGGGTCGGCGTCGGTGCGCACGACGTAGCCGGGATGCGGACCGCCCACGCGGGTCGTTTTCATCCGCCGCGAGGCGGCCAGGTCGGACGGACCCAGGCTCATGCCCTGCAGTCGCGGGCTGGACTGGGCGATCGCCTCGACGTTCGAGACACCCTGCGCCGTTTCGAGGATCGCGTGGATTAAGATCGGCCGGCTCAGGCCGTTGCGTGCTTCCAGCTGGGCCAGCAGCAGGTCGAGGAAGCGGATCTCCTCCGGTCCGTTGACCTTGGGCAGCATGACGGTGTCCAGCACGCCGCCGATCTCCGCGGTCAGCTCCAGCATGTCGTCGAGGAACCAGGGGCTGTCAACCGCATTGACCCGGGTCCAGAGCTTGGTCGCGCCCAGATCGAGCGTCTTGCCCACGTCGATCAGCCCGGCCCGGGCTGCTTCCTTCGCGTTCGGCGGGATCGCGTCTTCGAGATTGCCCAGGAGGATGTCCACGGTCGGCGCCAGTTGCGGCAGGCGGTTACGGATCCGCTCGTTGGACGGATCGAAGAAG
>VXTH01000297.1:0-7221 GCA_009837565.1 Chloroflexota bacterium
ACATTTCGCAGCCATAACCCGCGACCAGCGACAATCGAACGCGCCGTCCGCTCACCGGGCGGCGCGTTTGCGTATGTCGGATTCGATCGTGAGGGAGAGTCGGCGATGACGACCATGGATTTCGATGCATACCTGCCGCCTCGATCCGCACCGCGCTTATCTCGTGAGGGCTCGCCAGAGCAGGCACTGCGCCAGATTCCCGACGGCGCCCGTGTCGTCGTGCCGCCGATGTCGGCGACCCCTGTCGGATTGCTGCACGCTCTCGACGAAATCCGGGACGGTTGGACCGACATCGAGATAGCCACTGGCAACCTCTTCACTCATGTGGCTCCACTCGACCACCCAGGCCAGCCATTCCGATTCTCGACCTACCAAACCAGCGGCCCACTGCGCGAAGTCGAATCCGCCGGCGCACTCGAACACATCCCGGCAACCTATGCCCAGGTACCGTCCCTGTTCCGGCCGGATGGTCCAATGCCCGCCGACGCCATCCTGATCCAGGTGTCGGCATCAGGCCCCGAAGGCATGTACTCGCTGGGGACGTCAGTCGGCGGAATCGTTGATGTCGTCAGAACGGCCCCGTTGGTCATTGCACAGGTCAACCCGAATCTTCCCTATACCTTCGGTGCAGCCGAGATCCGGCTCGAGGAGATCGACTGGATCGTTCCCATAGAGAGCAACGTACTGGAGCTACGCCGGGCCGATCCGGGACCACTGGAACGCGAGATCGCGGAATCGGTGGCTGAACTGGTCACCGACGGCGCAACCCTGCAGTTCGGCATTGGCGGCGTGCCCGAAGCGATTATGGGCATGCTCGGCGATCGGCGTGACCTGGGGATCCACTCCGGCTTGATCTCTGATGGCGTGATGGGGATGGTCGAGAGCGGCGCACTCACGGGGTCGCGGAAGTCGACGGCTCCCGAACTGATCATCACGACCGAAGCCGCTGGCAGCGCCGAGTTCTTTCACTGGATCGACCGAAACCCGGCAGTCTGCATGGCGCCTGCGGGCTACACGCACGCGCTCGAGGTACTGGCGAGGCAGCATAACTTTGTGGGAATCAACTCCGCCGTGCAGGTCGCGCTCGACGGCACGATTAACGCCGAGTCACTGGGCCCGCGGCAGATTTCCGGTCCGGGCGGCCAACCCGACTTCGCCTCCGGCGCGATGCTCAATGGTGGAGTCTCGGTCGTGGCGATGCCTTCGACGGCGGCGAGGGGCAAGGTCTCGAGGATTGTTAGACGATTGGATTCCGACGCCGTCGTGACGACGCCGCGTACGCTGGCCGATCGGATCATCACCGAGTTCGGTCAGGCCGAGTTGGCGGGACGCACCCTGGGAGCGCGGGCCGAGGCACTGCGCGAAATTGCCCATCCCGACTTCCGCGACCAGCTGACGTAAACGGCGATCCGTTCTGTTCGCAACCTGATTCACAAGCAATTGGCCAGTAGCGTCGCTCATTCACCCCCGGGATTCAGCAACGCGTTATCTTGCACGTGAAGCAGCGCTAGACCCGCGTCGAGCGCCAGGGATCAGCTTCGGAGGTTGAAATGCCGGTTTCGATTGAAGACATGCTCGCCAACACCTCGCTGTTCTCTCGCGTTGATCGCGATGAACTGCACAACCTCGCCGCCTGGGTCCAGGTCCAGAACTACAACTCAGGCCAGGTGATCGACGCTGAGGGAGATCTGGGGACGACGCTGCATATCATTCGCAGCGGATCGGTGGATGTGTACCAGTCATACGGGTCGGACGACCAGACCCTCCTCGCCTCGTTTGGCGAGGGCGATTTCTTCGGCGAGATGGCGCTCCTGCTCGGACGGCCGCGCTCAGCCACCGTGATTGCCAAGGAACAGACCGAGTGCTTGCAGATTCTGCGCAATTCATTCGAGGAAGGCGCGACCGTTCCGGTCCTCTGGGCCATGCTCCAGCACGTTGCGGAACGCCTGGCCCATGCCGATGAGACCATCGGCGAGATGCACTCGCACTAGGTTCCTACTCCGAAACGCTCTGGCCGAGGCCGGACACGACCCGTGCCAGCGCCTGTGTGCCTTCTTCTCCAAGATCAGACGTCTGCAGTTGGTAGTAGAGCTGCTGCACGAGCGAGGTGTTCGGCAGCGGCTGCAATACATCCCCGCCGGCCTCAAGCGCCAGCCGCAGATCCTTCTGCATCAGCTTGACCATGAACCCTGGCGCATAGTCACCGACCGCGATTTTGGGTCCCAGGTTGGTGAGTTGCCAGCTGCCCGCTGCGCCGGCCGAAATCGCGGCCAGCATTCGCTCCTGGTCCACGCCCGACTTGTCCGCCAGCGACAGCGCCTCGCACACACCGAGCAGCGCGCCCGCAATCGCTACCTGATTGCAGAGTTTCACAGTCTGTCCGGCGCCCGTCGGTCCGCAATGGGTGATGGTCGTCCCCATTGCCTCAAGCACCGGCAGACAGCGCTCGAGGACGTCGGCGTCTCCACCGACCATGATTGACAATGTGCCCGCTTTGGCGCCGGTGTCGCCCCCTGACACCGGCGCGTCGAGCATCGCCACGCCGCGATCAGCGAGTTGCCGGGCGACATCGCGTGTCACCGCCGGTGAAATCGTCGACATATCGATGACGACAGACCCAGAAGCCAGGCCATGGATCGCGGCGTCATCACGTTGGACGAGTACGGATTCCACATCGGGAGAGTCGGTGACGATGGTGATCAGGATGTCGCTCGCTTCAGCCACCGCCCGAGGAGAATCGGCCGACGAGGCGCCCAGTTGTATGCAGGCATCGATTCCCGGCTGAGAACGATTCCACACGGTCGGCAGATGGCCGGCCTTGATCAGGTTGGCCACCATCGGCACACCCATGATCCCGAGGCCGATGAATCCGATCCGTTCCATGGCTGACTCCGTTCTTGCGTTCGACTGCGACTACGATACGACCCATGCCGCTCTACCTGTCGCAAGCCCGTTGGGATGTCCGAAGGCCGCTGGAGCAGGTGCTGACTGAGTTTGAAGGCATCGTCCAACGGACCGGCGGTCAGGTGTTGCAAGTGCTCCAGGTGGACGGTGATCTCTCATTCACCATTGAGACCCCTGATGACCTGTCTCTGTTCCGGATTGGGCGCGAGGCGTCCGCGCTGGGCCTGGAGCTGTCCTCGCGCGTAGCATTGTCTCGAACCGAAGCTGAGGCGCTGGACAACGCGCATCGAGATCGGAATAGATAGGAGTCGGTCAGATGGCGGACGACGCACGCTGTGAAGAAATGCGGGCCGAGCGCGCGCGACTCAACAAGCTTGCCGACGATATGCCCGGCAAACTGCCTCCTCGGCCCGGCGAGGGACCACTAGGCCGCCCGAATCCCGAACTGCGCCTCATCTATGACCAAATCAACGACTTGCGCAAGGAGCTTCTGGCAATGGGTTGCAAACCGTAGAGCGGACGACCTGAAGCCGGGGCATGACTGTCCGGCCGACGTTGCATGCCTGAGCTTCACACTCGGTTAACACTCGGAACCAGGCATTGGCAATTGTCTCAAGGACTGGTTACCCTTGGAGGCACAACAGAATATTCGGGCCGAATCCCTGCGATGCCCAACAGCGGACCAGGGAGCGGGGGACCCAACACTCTGGGGTGAATGCGAGACTCGTCTTCGTTGAAGCGGAATCGCACGGCGCACTCCTTCGCGCCGAACCCGTCAGCTAACCCCGTAGGCGACCGAGGGAGATGCGCTGCGGAGCGTTTGCACCGAAGCGCAATTCAAGAACCCGTGTCTTGAGCACGGCTCCACCGGTTCGCCCAACTGTTGAGAGACAGTGATCGGCCGCGAACGTGAGAGTCACGCCGGGAGCGACCGCCCGGCGCACTCAGGGGCACGGGTTTCTCGCTCGCCCGTCCCCGTCCTTCCTGGCCGACCCCCGGACCTGCTGTCCGGGGGTTCGGTTTTTCCAGGCGATCCGCCCGCCCTATCTGCCGACGAAGTTCGGCGGACGCTTCTCGAGGAAGGCGCGGGCCGCTTCCTTGTTGTCTTCGCCCGTGAAAGACAGCATGACGTGCGATCCTTCCTGGTACAGCGAGTCGCTCAGGCTCGACGTGGCGGCGTAGTTCAACGTCCACTTCATCATCGACAGCACCGCGGTCGGGCCCTGCGCCAGTTCGCGACAGAATGCCAGACCCTCGGACAACAGATCGTCATGCGGCACGATCTTCGTGACGATTCCGAGCGCCTCGGCCTCGTCGGCGTTGATCCGACGGTCGAGCATCAGCAACTCACGAGCGCGTGTGATCCCGACCATCTGATTCAGGAACCAGGCGACGCCGTAGTCACCCGAGACGCCGATGTTGCGGAACGCCGTCACGAAGCGCGCGCGGTCCGAGGCAATCCGAAAGTCGGTCGCCAGGCACAGGCCGAGCCCGCCGCCGGCGGCCGGCCCGTTGACCAGCGACACGGTCGGCGTGCCCATTTCGTGCAACATCCCCGATGTCTGCTGTTGGCTGCGATGGCTACGCCGGTTGACTACACCCGGGCCAGGCGGAGTGCCGGAAGATCCGCGGCTCATGTTGTTGATGTCCGCTCCGGCTGAGAACCCACGCCCCGCACCGGTCAGCGCCACGCAGCGCACGTCCGGATCATCTTCACAATCGACCAGCGCTTCGGTCAGTCTCTGAAGCAGGTCGTCGCCGAAGGCATTCAAGCGCTCCGGTCGGTTCAGCGTGATCAGGGCGACGCCATCGTCGCGCTTGTCGAGGATGACCGTCGGTTCGCCGTTCGTGTCTGACATGTATCGGGCCTCTCACTGAGCATTGAATTCGTCCGCTCAATGCTAAGGCCAGACCTACCTACACTGACCTCATGTGCGCCCGATTCACTCTGACACAAGAAGAGGAAGCGCTCGTGGAGACCTGGGGGGAACTCGGGATCGAGGTCAGCTTTGACTTCTTCTCACACAAGCCACGATTCAACGTCGCCCCGACCCAGGTGCACCCGATCCTGCTGGCCGAGCGCGAAGCATTCGCCGTTCAGCCGGCTCGTTGGGGTCTGGTCAACTCGTGGGCCAAGGACGCCAGGCGTGCCTCGCGGCAAATCAACGCACGTTCCGAAACCGTAGCGGAGTCCCGCGCGTACGCGCGGCCGTTCAAGCGTCGACGCTGCCTCGTCCCAGCCGACGGCTGGTACGAGTGGAGCGGGCCGAAGAACCACCGCCAGCCGTACTGGATCCACCGCGCCGACCGCGAGGCGTTCGTCTTCGCTGGTCTCTATGACATCTGGTACCCCGAACCCGAACAACCGGCGGTCACGTTCACGATCCTGACCCAGGACTCGACGGAGTCGCTGGCCAGCATCTACCCGCGAATGCCGGTGGTGTTGCCTCCCGATCGCCTGGAGGCCTGGCTCGACTCTGGCAACGAGGACACGGAGTCCGTGCTGGCCCTGCTCGACCTCCCGCCCGACGACGCCTTTATCGCCGAACCGGTTTCGACCCGTGTCAACTACGTCAAGAACGACGACCCTGACCTCCTGAGGGTCGAACAACAGCCGACGCTCGACCTCGGATAACCCTGGAGCATCAAATGTTCACCGACATCGATAGCTTTCTGCGCTACTTCCGCTCCGTCAACCGACGCGCGGTACGTGACGTGACTGCACTGCCTCCGGAAGCGGACGGTTGGACTCCGATTGGCGGTGAAGGAGAGAATGCGTGGTCGATCAACAAGCTGATCGGGCACATGTGCGGCTCGCGGCTCTACTTCGCCAGCGCCTATCGACACCAGGGCTGGATTTCTCCGGAACCGCCCGACGTTTCGAGCCCCGACCTCTGGGCGCCGGCGCTGGACGCCAGCTTTGAGGAGTTCAGTCGGCTCGTGACCGAGGTTGGACCTGATGGGCTGACCCGCCAGATCGAAATGATCGACACGCCCGGAGCCACACTGAGCGGTTGGCGACTGCTGCTGATGATGATGGAGCACGACATCCATCACCGCTCTCAGATCGACACCTACGCCGGACTGAACGGCTGGGATCCGCCCGACATCTACTTCCGCTCCGCCGAGACCATCGCCGAGCGCCAGCCCGAGCAGATCGCGAAGTACCGCTCGTGAGGCCCACACTCGTCGCACCGACCCTGGAGGAGATCAGACGCGCACACGAAATCATCAATCGGGAGATCGGACTGCCGACCCCGCTGATACACAGCCCCGGGCTCTCTGAGCACCTGAACGCTCACGTTTCGATCAAGTTGGAGGCGGCGACGCCCACGTCCGCCTTCAAGGTTCGCGGAGGAATCTACCTCGCTTCTCAACTCGGCGTTGACGCTCGCGAGCGGGGGCTGGTGACCGCGTCAACCGGCAATCACGGCCAGTCCATCGCGTACGGCGCCGCCGTCGCTGGAACGTCGGCAACGATCTTCATGCCGACCGACGCCAATCCCGACAAGGTGACGGCGATCGAGCGCTTCGGCGGCCGCGTGGAGCTGGTCGGTGAACGAGTCGATGAGTGTTTCATCGCGGCGGCGGAGTATGCCCACGAGCGAGGCGCGCTCTACGTGGAGCCGGTCAATCAACCCACCTTGATCGCAGGAGTCGCGACAGCCGCGCTGGAGGTGCTGGAGACACAGCAGCCAGACACCGAACTCGTGATTGTGCCGCTTGGCGGCGGTACCGGGGCGTCTGGGTGGGTCCTTGTGCGCGATGGTCTGGGACATCCGGCAGAGGTGTGGGCCGCACAATCGTCGCAAGCACCGGCCGTTCACGATGCCTGGCGTTCGGGCAAGATGGAACCGCGGCCAAATCGAACGCTTGCCGAAGGCATCGCCACTGGTGTGGTGTTCGAGCTCCCGCTGGGAATCCTGCGCGCTTCGCTCAACGACTTCATTTTGGCCGACGACGGCCAGATCCTCACGGGCCTGCGTCGGCTCTGGGATCTGCAGCACATCATGTCCGAGCCCGCGGGCGCCGTTGGCGTTGCCGCTGCCGAGCAGGAGCGCGAGCGGCTCTCGGGGAAGCGCGTCGTCATCGTCGTCAGCGGCGCCAATGCGACGCGAGCGCAACTTGCTAAGTGGCTGGGCGATTAGTTCGCTGCGTCATTGATTTGACCCGCCAGGACGAAGTCGAAGTCGGTGACGCCGCCGGCGTCGTGGGTGTTGAGCGCGATCGAGACCGTGTTGTAGACGTTTGACCAGTTGGGATGGTGGTCAAGCTTCTCGGCGAGCAGGGCGACCGACGACATGAACCCGAAGGCGG
>VXTH01000028.1:0-7218 GCA_009837565.1 Chloroflexota bacterium
CGTGCTCGACGCGCGGCGCAAGCGGTTCGACGAGGGTGTGACCGCGTCTGAACGCGCTCTGGAAGCGGCTGAGGAAGCGCGCGCCGAGGCGCGCGACGAGATTCAGCAGGGCCGTGACGAGGCCCAGCGCCTGGTCGCACAGGCTCAGGAACTGGCCCAGCGAATCGAGGCCGAAGCGCGTGAGAACGCCGTGGGCCAGGCCGAACAGCTGATCGAACGCGCCCGCTCGGAAATCGAGCAGGAGCGCGATCAGGCTGTGCAACAGCTGCGCAATGAGTTCGCCGGCATGGCGATCGCCGCCGCCGAGCGAGTCATTGAACAGTCACTGGATGCGGACGACCACCAGCGGTTGATTAGCGACGTGCTGGCCGAATCGTCCAGTGGACAGCAGAACTAGGAGCGACCTGTGGCGCTGAGCGATCCCGCTGCACGACGCTACGCCGACGCGGTGTTCAGCATCGCGCACGACACCGCATCTCACGATCGCTGGTTATCCGATCTTGAGGACATCGCGGCCTTGTTCAGCGAGCCGACGGTCAACGGGTTCCTCGTCTCGACCCGCGTTGCGCAGGCTGAGAAGGAGCAAGTGCTCGACAACGCGCTGCCCGATGTTCAGCGCGCTGCCGCGAACTTCGCGAAACTGCTCGTCCGCAAGCGGAGGGCCAACCTGGCTCCGCAGATCATTGAAGCGTTCCGCGAGCGCCTGAACAGTGTGCGCGGCATCGCCGAAGCGACCGTGACGACCGCCGTCCCACTCTCTGACGACGCGCGTTCCGCCGTCGAAGAGGCGGTGCGGCGTTTCACCAACGCCGAGACCGTTTCGTTGAGCGAGACGGTTGATGGCCAGATCATCGGCGGCGCCGTGGTCAAAATCGGCGACCGGATCATTGACGGATCCGTCCGCACGCGCCTGTCCACCATGCGCCGCTCGTTGGCGCAGGGTTAATCACACCGAAGGAGTCAGCATCATGGCTGTCCGACCAGAAGAAGTCGCCGCCCTGATTCGACAACAGATCGAAGGCTTCGAAAGCCAGGTCGTCTCTGCTGAGGTCGGGACCGTCGTCGAGGCGGGCGACGGTATCGCCCGGGTCTACGGCCTCGCTGGCGCGCTCTCGGGCGAACTGCTCGAGTTCCGCCCCAAGGAAGGCTCCGACCCGGTGATGGGTATGGCGCTCAACCTGGAAGAGGAAATCGTCGGCTCCGTGATCATGGGCGACTACCGCGTGATCGAAGAGGGCGATGAAGTCCGCTCCACCGGCACCGTGGCCGAGGTCCCGGTCGGCGAAGCGCTGATCGGCCGCGTCGTCAACGCGCTGGGCGAGCCAATCGACGGCAAGGGCCCAATCGCGGCCGCAGAATCGCGTCCGGTCGAGCGGATCGCTCCCAACGTGGTGACCCGCGCCTCGGTCGATACGCCGGTCCAGACGGGCATCCTGGCGATCGACTCGCAGATTCCGATTGGCCGGGGGCAGCGCGAACTGATCATCGGCGACCGCCAGACTGGCAAGTCCTCGATCGCGATCGACACGATCATCAACCAGCAGGGGCAGGATCTGATCTGCATCTACGTCGCCATTGGCCAGAAACAGGCCAAGGTGACCAACGTCGTGGCCACGCTCGAGGAGCACGGCGCGATGGGCCACACGATCGTGGTCAACGCAGCGTCGGCGGAGTCGGCCGCGCAGCAATACCTGGCGCCATACTCCGGCGTCGCGATGGCCGAGTACTTCATGGAGCGCGGCCAGGACGCGCTGATCATCTACGACGACCTCTCCAAGCACGCCTGGGCCTACCGCCAGATTTCCCTGCTGCTGCGCCGCCCGCCGGGTCGCGAGGCATACCCCGGCGACGTCTTCTACCTGCACTCTCGACTGCTCGAGCGCGCGGCCAAGCTCTCAGACGAGTACGGCGGCGGCTCGATCACGGCGCTGCCGATCATCGAGACCCAGGCCGGCGACGTCTCCGCCTACATCCCGACCAACGTGATTTCGATCACCGACGGCCAGATCTTCCTCGAGGCCGACCTGTTCAACGCCGGTCAGCGACCGGCCGTCAATGCCGGCATCTCGGTCTCGCGCGTCGGCGGCTCGGCCCAGCGCCGCGCGATGCGCTCGGTCGCCGGTCAGCTCCGCATCGACATGGCACAGTTCCGCGAACTGCAGGCGTTCGCCCAGTTCGGCACCACCGACCTCGACGCCGCCACCCGCCGTCAGCTCGAGCGCGGCCAGCGCCTCTCGGCGCTCCTGGTCCAGCCCGAGCAACAGCCGCTGCCGATGTCGACCCAGGTGGCGCTGCTCTACGCCGCCAACTCGGGCGTGCTCGACGACGTGCCCGTCAACAAGGTCAACGACTTCGCCGTTGGCGCGAGCGAGTTTCTCAACACCTCGCATCGCGACTTGCTCAGCGGCATCGGCGACTCCGGACAGCTGTCCGACGACGACCAGACAGCGCTCTCGACCGCGCTGCAAACGTTCAAGGACACCGTGCCCTTCTAGGCAACCGGCGGCGCGGTACCAGCTCAGAGGCATAGAGAGAGCGGCAACGGTCGATGGCCAACACCCGAGAAATCCGTCGGCGCATCCGTTCGGTCGAGAACACGGCCAAGATCACCAATGCGATCCAGCTCGTGGCGGCGTCCAAGATGCGCCGCGCGCAGGACCGCGCGCTCCAGGCGCGTCCCTACGCCGAAAAGATGCAGGCCGTGCTCGGACATCTCTCCGGCGTTGCCGGCGATCCCGACACGGCGCACCCGCTGCTGGAACGTCGTGAGATCAACGAGACCACGGTCATCCTGATCACGCCCGACCGCGGGCTCTGCGGCGGATTGATCGCCAATCTCGAACGCCACACCGGCGAGATCGTGCTCGGCCCGGAGGCCGGCGGTTCCGGCGACATCTCCATGATCCCGGTAGGCCGCAAGGGCGGCGATTACTTCCAGCGCTTCGGGATTAACTTCCGCGCCAGCTTCCAGGAACTCGGCGACTACCCCGGACTGGCCGAGACTCAGCCGATCTCTCGCATCGCCATCGACGACTACACCGAAGGCCGCGTCGACCAGGTCCTGCTCGTCTACGCCTCATTCATCAACACCGTCTCGCAGGTTCCGGTCACGGTACCGATCCTCCCAGTCGAGCCGCCTCCCAGCGGCGAGGAATCGTCGGGAGAGACGCAGTACATCTTCGAGCCGTCACCGCGAGAGGTGTTGGCCGATCTGTTGCCGCGCTACGTCGACCTGCTGGTCTACCAGGCAGTGCTCGAGGCGGCCGCCTCGGAGCAGTCGGCCCGCATGGTCGCCATGCGCAACGCGACCGACGCGGCGAACGACATGATCGCCGACCTCACGCTCGTCTACAACAAGGCCCGCCAGGAGCAGATCACCTCCGAACTGCTCGACATCACCGGCGGCGTCGAGGCGCTCAAGGGGTAACTCATGTCGACCACGTCGCCGCAGTCCTCAGCAGTCATCTTCGACATGGACGGCGTGCTGCTCGACTCCGAGCCGCTGCACTACGAAGCAGTGCGCATCATCCTCGCCGAACAGGGCGTCGACTTCCCGCTTGAGGACTACTTCCGCTACCTCGGTACCACGCTGACCAGCACCTGGGACGACCTCTGCGAGCGCTACCCGATCACGATGCCGTTCGCGCAGTTCGAAGCGCGCTACAACGACGATGTGCTCGCCCACTACCGGGCCGGCGCGCCGCTCATTCGCGGAGCGCAGGAGCTGGTCGAGCAGCTGCGCGACGCCGGAGTGCCGATTGCGGTCGCCAGTTCGTCGCACCGGATGTGGGTCGACGCCGCGCTCAAGGGCGCAGGATTGAGCGACTGCTTCGACCAGACTACCGCCGGGGACGAGGTCTCGATGGGCAAGCCCTCGCCCGAGATCTACCTCAAGGCCGCCGAGAAGCTGGGCGTCGACCCCGCGCGCTGCATCGCTATCGAGGACGCGCCCGCCGGCGTAGAGTCCGCGAGCGCCGCCGGGATGAAGGTTGTCCTCGTGCGCAGCGAACTCACCCATGACCTCAATCTGACATCCGACTGGCAGGTCAATGACCTGACCGAGTTCAAACTCACGTGGCTGTCCGAGCCGTCCGCCGACCTGGTCGGCGCGGCCTAGACAGCTTGCAGATGGGAGCACAGCATGGCTGATGGATCAGTAGTTCAGGTGATCGGCACCGTCGTCGATGTCGAGTTCCCTCCCGACAGCCTGCCGGCGCTGTTCAGCGGTGTGACGATCACGATGGGCAGCGGCACCCAGGTTGTGACCGAAGTGCAGCAGCACCTGGGCAACAACCGCGCCCGCTGCCTGGCCATGGACTCGACCGACGGCATGAAGCGTGGCGACAACGCCGCCGACCTCGGCCAGCCAATCGCTGTTCCTGTCGGCGAGGTCGCGCTGGGCCGCCTCTTCAACGTGCTTGGCGAGCCGCTGGACGGCCTCGGCGACATGCCCGACGGCGGCGTCCGCTCGCCGATTCACCGCAACCCGCCAACCTTCGAAGAACAGGCCTCGGAGACGACGATCCTCGAGACCGGGATCAAGGTCGTCGACCTGATCTGTCCCTTCACCCGAGGCGGCAAGATTGGCGCCTACGGCGGCGCCGGCGTTGGCAAGACCGTGGTCATCCAGGAACTGATTCGCAACATCGCTACCGAGCACGGGGGTTACTCCGTCTTTGCCGGGGTCGGCGAGCGCTCCCGCGAGGGCAACGACCTCTGGCACGAGATGCGCGAATCGGGCGTGCTCGACAAGACCGTGCTCGTCTTCGGCCAGATGAACGAGCCGCCCGGCGTGCGCCTGCGTGTGGCGCTGACCGGCCTCACCTTCGCCGAGCACTTCCGCGACGAGCAGGGCCAGGACGTCCTGCTCTTCATCGACAACATCTACCGCTACACGCTCGCCGGCCAGGAAGTCTCCGCGCTGCTCGGCCGGATGCCCTCGGCCGTCGGTTACCAGCCGACGCTATCGACCGAGATGGGCGAGTTGGAAGAGCGCATCACCTCGACCAACCGCGGTTCGATCACGTCGTTCCAGGCGATCTATGTGCCGGCCGACGACTACACCGACCCCGGGGTGGCCACGACCTTCGGTCACCTCGACGCCGTCGTCGCGCTCGAGCGCGCCATCGCCTCGCAGGGGTTCTACCCGGCCGTTGACCCGTTGACTTCATTCAGCCGCGCGCTGGACCCCAAGATCGTCGGCCAGGAGCACTACGACGTCGCCCGCGAGGTGCAGCGCGTGCTGCAGCGCTTCAAGGACCTGCAGGACATCATCGCCATTCTCGGTGTGGACGAGCTGTCGGAGGAAGACAAGCAGACGGTTGCCCGCGCGCGCCGAATTCAGCGCTTCCTGACCCAACCGTTCTTCGTCGCCGAGCAGTTCACCGGTCTGCCGGGCGAGTACGTCTCGGTGCGCGACACCGTGCGCGGCTTCAAAGAGATCCTCGACGGCACCCACGACGGACTGCCGGAACAGGCCTTCTTCAACGTTGGCACCATCGAGCAGGCGGTTGAGAAGGGCGCGCAGATCGCCGCCGAAACCGCTGCATAGGCTTGCACCGACGACGTCTGAGGGGACGCCACCATGCCGCTCACGCTCGAGATCATCACCGGCGAACGCCGCCTGTTGCGGCAGGAAGACGTTGACGAGGTCATTGCGCCCGGCTCACTCGGAGAACTTGGGATCCTGCCCAATCACGCTCCTCTCGTGACGTCGCTGGTCGCAGGCGAGCTGCGGGTCAAGACCGGCAACGAGGTTGAAGAGTTTTTCGTCAGCGGCGGATTCCTTGAGGTCCTGTCGGATGAGGTCACTGTTCTGGCCGACGCAGCCGAACATGGCTCCGAGATCGACGCGGAACGGGCGGAGGAAGCTCGGCAACGGGCAGTTGAGCGCCTGGAGCAGGCCAGCGACGCCGATCGCGCGCGTGCGCAGGCTGCCCTCTCGCGGTCGCTCCAGCGGCTCCGGGTGCTCGAACATCGACGTCGGCGAGGCGGAGGCGGCCGGGACATGTCGCGACCTACGGGCTAACACGATCGGCGGGTCGACTCGGCAGGTACAGTCTCTGTATGAGCGCTGCCGCTGAGCCCTGTTTCCGAATCAACGGATTGCGACGCCTCGACGGCTTGTTGCGCGTCAATGGCGCCAAGAACGCCGCGTTGCCCTGCCTGGCGGCTTCGCTGCTTTCCGATCAGCCATCCCGCTTGCGCCGCGTGCCCAACATCGAAGACGTGCGCCGTTTGCTGGATATCCTCTCGTTCCTCGGCGTCGAATCGGAGTTCCATGACAATGAGGTCGTTGTGCGCCCGTCGGGCGTCTGCGGCGGCAGTCCGCCCGATGCGCTCGCTGCGGCGCTGCGGGCATCCTTCCTGGTCATGGGGCCGCTGCTGGTTCGAACCGGTCTGGCCAGTTGCGGCACACCGGGCGGCGACGTGATCGGTGCGCGCCCTCTGGATGTCCATCTCGCCGGCTTTCGGGCGCTGGGCGCCGAAGTTCAATCATTGGGCGGTCGGACGATCGCGCGCGCGCCGCATGGCTTGCGTGGCGCCACCTTCGTCCTCGACTACCCGAGCGTTCTGGGCACGGAGAACCTGCTACTCGCCGCAACACTCGCGCGCGGACGGACGCGCCTGGTCAACGCGGCGATGGAGCCGGAGATCATCTGTCTGGCAGAGATGTTGAACCGAATGGGCGCGAACATCTCGGGAGCCGGAGGTCACACCATCACGATCGACGGCGTCGAGCGGCTAACCGGGGTCGAGCACGAGCTCATTCCTGACAGGATTGAGACCGGCAGCCTGCTCATTGCCGCTGCCGTGACGCGGGGACGGGTCTGTCTGCAAGGCGTCAGACCCGATCATCTTGAATCGCTCCTGGGCAAGCTCAGCGAAATCGGAGTGGACGTCAGCCAAGAACCAGGGCAACTGGATATCACGGTCGCGGCCGACGCTCGTCTCACGGCTACCAACCTGCAGTCGCTGCCGTTTCCGGGGTTCGCCACCGATTTGCAGGCGCCGATGACGACGCTACTCACTCAGGTCGAAGGCACGTCCGTCGTTCATGAGCGAGTCTTCGAAAACCGGATGCAGCACCTCGATGAGCTTCGCAAGTTCGGCGCCAACATCATCGCCGGCGGCGCGGCGCCGGTTGTAATCGGGCCGACGCCGCTAACCGGGGCTGTGGTTCGCGGAACCGACATTCGTGCCACGGCGGCGTTGATT
>VXTH01000180.1:0-7180 GCA_009837565.1 Chloroflexota bacterium
GCCGGTGATTGAGCAACTGGAACAGCTTCTCTCGCGCCCAATCGGTTGGTGAGATGCAATCGAGGTCGTCGAGGATCAGGAACGGGGCGTCGCGTACGTGCTCGAAGAGCAGGGCGTAGGAGAAATCTCCGCCGCTGGGCGCGTTCATCGCCGATCGCAGCCGATCGAGCAAGTCGGCGGCGACGAAGTAAAGCGCCGGCCGGCCGTCGGCGATCCGCCGATTCGCCAGTTCTGCCGACAGCCGCGTTCGTCCCGAACCTGAGGCGCCGGTCAGCAGCAGCCAACCCGGATCGTCATCGGTTGCGTCGGCGAATCGGCACGCCGATGCAGCGGGCTCGCTCCCGGACTCTTCCTCCGACAACCTGGAATCAGACAGAGGGCCAAGGTTGCTCAGACGTTGCAACCGAGCAGCCGTCAATGCCTCCTGCTCTGCCCGTCGGCACTCGCACGGATGGACCCGTCCGAAGTCAGGATCGCCTATCGGCCTGGAGACCCGCACGTAGCCTGCGCCGCCGCAGATCTCGCAATCCGCCGAACCCTCTGCAGTCCAGAGCGATTCGTCACGTGTGAGGTTGCCGTCGTCACTCCCGGAAGAGGTGTCGGTAGCGCGACGATTCAAACCCGCCAGCAGCGGGCCGAGCCGTTGCATCTCCGCCATCGCGACCCTCCATTTCCCATCGCTCCAGAATCGCCTGGACGTAGCGCCAGCTACGTACGCCGTTGGCTGCAGCCTCTGCGAACGCGTCGTGCAGCCAGTCCGAGCCGTAGCGCGATTCTGCTGCCTTGACCTGCTCGGTCAGGATCGCCGGTATTGGCGTCCCAAACGCACTCTGCCAGATCTCTGCCGGGGTGCTGTACGCAGATTCCCGACCGTACACCTGGGCCGAAGCCGGGGGCATCGAAGCGGCCTCCAATGCCCGCCGTCCGTCGGCGTCGTTGAGTGCCAGCCAATCCACCCATCTGCCGTCGTCGACCGAGCGCCCGGCCAACAACGTGGCGCGCTCAACCGCCGCGCTCAGGCCGTCGGCGAACGCGCTATCCACGTCGCGCGGAGGACACATACCGGCGAGCGCATCGATCAGTGGTCGTTGCTCGCGAAGATCCTCACAGCGGATCCGGCGGGGGAATCGCCGCATTCGAGCCAATGCCTCAATCGCATACAGCGTCACGATCAGCTCCGCCGGATCGCTCATCAACGGAGCCAGGTCGCGTAACAGTCCTTGCGGCAGTGGAGTTACCGGGGCACCAGAGGGAAAGCCGTCGAACGTCATCCGAACTCATCCATGCCGGGCTCAGGCTGCGCATAGAAGTCCTCGAACTTCGCTACGGCCGGAACGAACCGAACATCCACCTTGCCAACGGCGCCGTGGCGATGCTTGGCAACCAGTAGCTGCGCCACTTCATTGCGTCCCTGGTGGGCCGCGTCGACGAGGTCGTCCTGATACTCATCCCGGTCGTACATATCCTCGCGATAGATGAACACGACGACATCGGCATCCTGTTCGATCGAGCCGCTCTCGCGCAAATCCGACAGCTGCGGCACGGGCGGATGACGCCGTTCAACCGCCCGCGACAGCTGAGACAGCGCCAGGATTGGAATCTGCAGCTCTCGCGCGATCTCCTTCAATGTTCGCGAAATCAACGAGATCTCGCTCACTCGATTGGTGTCCGCCGGGGCTCGCGAGAATCCATGTACGAGCTGAATGTGGTCGACGATGATCAGACCCAATCCCCCATGACCCTTGCCGCGGCGGTGGGCCTGTTCTTGCAGGCGGGTGTGTAGATTGCGCGACTTGGCCCGGATCTCGGCCAGTGTCTGTCCGGCCGTGTCATCGATGTGAATCTCGGCCCGACTCAGCAATCCGATCGCCCGCGAGATCTGTCCCTCCTGCTCATCGGTGTGACGTCCCACTCGAAGTCTGGCGCTCTCCACATGCGATTCCGCTGAGACCAGCCTCGCCGCCACTTGTTCAGCCGACATCTCCAAAGAAAAGATCGCAACCGGCAGCTCCTGTCCGATGGCCGCGTTGCGCGCGACGGTCAACGCGAGCGCCGATTTACCCACTGACGGTCGGGCAGCCAGGACGATGAGGTCCGATCCGTGCATCCCCTCATTCAGCAGCGCGTCCAGGTCCTGGAATCCCGTCCGCGTGGGCCCTCCGGCTTCGGTGTCGTCGTCGCTTCCTTCTCCGAGCACATCGCTGAGCAGATCCTGCAGCAGGCGGAAGTCCTGCCGCCGATCCGCTCCTCTGACTCCGTAGAGCAGTTCAACCGCCTGAGTCAGTGACTCGCCGATGTTGGGATCGGCGCGGTAGGCGAGTTCTCCGATCTCCCCGGCGGCGCGGATCATGTCGCGATAGGTCGAGGCGCGCTGCACCAGCCGTGCGTAGTGTTCCGCACCGACGGTCGCCGGCAACTCGTAGACCAGCTGATTCAGATAGGCCTGTCCGCCCGCCTCTTGGAGACGCCCCTGATTCGATAGCTCGGCTGCCACTGTGATCTGATCGATCGCTTCGTAGCGATCAAAGACCGAGAGGACTGCAGCGAAGATCGCCTTGTGCCGCGGATCCATGAAATCGCCGGGTTCGAGCATGCCGGCCAGACGCTCGTAGACGCCGTGCTCGGCGAGGATCGCGCCCAAGACCGACTCCTCCGCCGCCTGGTCCTGGGGCACCCCGCGCGGAGCCGAACGCGATCGGCCATTCTGACCGTACTCGTCAGCCAACTCGTCATAGGTGGGATCGCTAGAAACCACGGCCGCTCCCCTCAGGGAGGGCCGCGTGACTGGCCAGGGCAACCGGTGTGGCCGAGGCTAAGCCTCGATCGGCTCCGCTTCTTCGGCGGCTTCCGGCTCTGCTTCCGCTTCCACTGCTTCCGCCTCGTCGATTTCGGCAACGATCTCGTCGAAGCTCAGATCGGCGCTGTCGGCGTCGGGCTCGACGATCACTGTGACTGCGGCGGAGACGTTGCGGGTCAGTCGGACCCGCACTTCCTCTGTGCCCAGCGAGCGCAGCGACTGTGGCAGCAGCACCTGCCGATGCTCGATGGTGGAGCCCGGTACCGAAGCCGCGGCAAGCTCTGTCAGCCGCTCGGCAATGTCGCGAGCGGTGATCGAGCCGAACAGCCGACCCTGTTCGCCCACACGTGCCTGGAATGTCATTTCCGCGCCGGCGATCGCGGTCGCTACCGGGGTCGCCTCGCCGTCCAGTTTCTCCTGCCGGATCGCATCGGCCTTGGCCAACCGTTCCGCCCGGACCAGATTGTTGTGGCTCGTCGGTCCGGCCAGACCGCGCGGCAGCAGATAGTTCCGCGCGAATCCGTTCTTGACTTCTTTGATTTCCCCGACCAGCGCGGTCCCCTCGACCTCTTCGAAGAACACGACCTTCATCAGTTTGCTCCACTCGATCCGTCAGACATACCTGAACACCATACCGACCCATGTCAAGCAACCCAACACACATGGACACATTCGAACGCAAGTTCACTATAGAAAACCTGTGCATCATTTACAAGCCAGCCGCGCTGTCACCAGTGTGCGCCGCCGGGACCGGCAGCTCGGCGACGTTGACGCTGCCTCGGTCGCCAAGCGTGTTGGAGACCATCTGCACGACCTGCTCGTTGGCCTGCAATCGCCAGTCGTCCGAGCAGACCATCACTTCGACTCGTTCTCCATGGCGAATCCGCAGGTACACCGGAGCGTCCCCGGCGTGCATCAACTTCATCGATTTCAATCCGCCTTCGAGCTGGTCCATCAAGAGCACATCAGCCGCTTCATCTCCCGACTCGTCAATCGTGATCCACAAGGCAGATCCTGCTGTCACTACTTCAGGTTCGGCCGCCTTCCCTGGCATCAATGCCGAAAGAGCTGGGTCCACCGCAGGTTTGATCGGTTCGGTGAGCTCCAGCGGCTGACGAGGCTTCGACATCCACGGAGGAGGTGGCGCCGGTCGGATTGGCGGGACCACGACCGCGCCCGAACCACGCAACGGTTCCGCAGCTGCCCCCGTCGGCACGGCCGATGTTGTCGACATCTGCTCGCTCCACGGCTCGACCGACTGCACGGCCAACGTCAGCCGATCCATCCGCGTGCGAATGTTGACCGTGGTCAAGACAATCTGGTTCGGTTCCCATACCTGCCTGGTGAGCGCCCACTGATCCGGCCACACCGTCACTTCGGCCGTTCCCGAGAGATCCTCCAGCATGATCGCGGCGAACGGATCACCCTTGCGTGTCGTCAGTTGTCGGACGCTGTTGACGAGACCGGCAACCGTCTGTGTGTTGCCGGCCATGTCCTCAGTCAACTCTGCCAACTGGGCGTCGACGCGGCCCTGTAAGGCCCGGGTCGCCGCTTGCAGCGGATGTTCGGAGACGTACGCGCCAAGCAGCTCCCGTTCCCAGTTCAGTTGCTCGTGATGCGTCGCGTCCATGCCTTCTTCGAGTTCGACTGCTGGCGTGGGCGTCTCGACTTCGGTCCCGAAGAGGTCGAACATTGATGTCTGGCCGCTGTCTCGCAACTCCTGGGCTCGGCGTGCGCGTTTGATGATGTCTTCAGCCGCGGCGACTATTGCGCCGCGCGACTCGATCGAATCGAAGGCTCCCGCCTTGGCCAGCGCTTCCAGTGCCCGTCGATTCATCGTCTTCGAGTCCAGCCGTTCGGCAAGATCGCTCGCCCCCTGGATCGGGCCATGCTCGTTGCGATCCACAATCAGAGGCTCAACCGCCGCCAGGCCGACGTTCTTGATGGTCCCCAGCCCGAACCGGATTGCGCTGCGCCCATCGGCCATCTTCTCCAGCGTGAAGGTCGCCTCGGATCGATTGACATCGGGAAGCAGCAGCGGAATCCCCAGTCGTCCGCATTCCGCTGCCGCTTCGCGGACCCGATCGCTATTGCCTGCAGCCGCTCGCAGCACCGCCGCCATGTAGGGCGCCGGATAGTTCGCCTTGAACCAGGCCGTCTGATAGGCGATGGCGGCATAGGAGACCGCGTGCGCCTTGTTGAAGGCATAGCCGGCGAACGGCTCGATCAGCTCGAAGATCGTTTCGGCATCGTGCTCCGTATAGCCGTTCGCCAACGCGCCCTCAAGAAAGTTCCCGCGCTCGCCCTCCATCACCTCGGCTTCCTTCTTGCCCATTGCTTTGGGCATGATGTCGGCCTGTCCCAGCGTGAAGCCGGCGAACTTGCGAGCGATGTGCAGCACCTGATCCTGGTAGACGATCACTCCGTAGGTGTCATCGAGGATTTCACCGAGGTCGGGATGTGGGTACGTCACCGCGACCCGTTTGTGCTTGCTATCAATGAATCGCGGAATGTGCTCCATCGGTCCTGGCCGGTAGAGGGCCAACAGCGCAGCGAGGTCGCGGATTGAAGTTGGCTTCAGGTCCTCGACGACTCGGCGCATACCACCCGACTCGAGCTGAAACACTCCGAACGTATCGCCAGCGCCCAGCCGCTCATAGGTCTTCGGGTCTCCGTCGGGCAGGTTCAGATAGTCGATATCCACGCCCTCGTGCTCGCTCACCAACGCCACCGCCTCCTCGAGAATCGTCAGATTCGTCAGACCGAGGAAGTCCATCTTCAACAGTCCGACCGCCGCCACCTCGTTCATTCCCCACTGCGTCATCGGGATCCAGTCGCCGTCCGCGGACTCATTCACCGGTCGGCGCAGTGGGACATTCTCAGCCAACGGTTCCTGCGAGATCACGACGCCCGCCGCATGCGTCGACGTGTTCCTCACCACCCCGTTGAGCCGCTGCGCGAAGGACAGCAGCTCAGCGAGCGTTGGATCGCTTTGCTGCGCCTGCCGCAGATCTTGCGACTGCCCGATCGCGTCCTCGACCGAGATGTTGAGCTGGTTTGGCACCATCCGCGCTACGCGGTCGGTGTCGCCCAGCGGCACACCCAGCGCCCGACCCGAGTCGCGGATCGCCGCCTTCGCTCCCAAGGTGCCGAAGGTGATGATCTGCGCTACACGATCGCGCCCATACTTCTCCGCCACGTATCGAATGACCTCGTTGCGCCGGTTGTCGGCAAAGTCCATGTCGATGTCAGGCATCTCCCGGCGCTCGAGATTGAGGAATCGCTCGAAAACCAGGTCATGCGCCATCGGGTCGATGTCGGTGATGTCGAGGCAATAGAGCACCAGACTGGCCGCGGCCGAACCCCGTACTGCCCGCGCGATCCCGCGGTCGCGGGCGAAATGCGCAAAGTCCATCACGATCAGGAAGTACTCGGCGAAGCCGGTCTCCTTGATCACGTGAAGCTCGTAATCCAGGCGGTCTTGATGGCTTTGCGGCGGATGCCCGTAGCGCTGGTCCAGGCCCCGGTAGGCGATCTCGGTCAGGTGCTCAAGCGCCGTCTTGCCCTGGGGGATGTCCGGCTGCGGAAGCCGAAGGCGGTCGAAATCGAGCTTGACGTCGCAACGCTCGGCCACGAGTTGCGTGTTGGTCACGGCCTCGGGCAGATCGTTGAAGTTGTCCAGCATGTACTGCTCCGACGTGAGATAGAAATCCTCACCATCGAAGCGGAAGCGCTTCTCGTCGGTCCGCACGGCGTTGGTGCCAATGCAAAGCAGCAAGTCGTGCGCATCGTGATCGCCCGGCTCGCAGTAGTGCGCATCCTGCGTCGCCACCAGCGGTACGCCCAACTCCTGCGCGATCGACACCGTCTGACGCAGTTGAGGTTCGAACTGCGGCAGCTCGTCGTGGCGCTGAACTTCGAAGAAGTAGCGATCGTCGAAGACGTCGCGGTACCAGTCGATCACTCGATGCGCCTCGGCCAGATCCTCGCGTTGGAGCGCCCGCTGCAACTCCGAGGATGGACAGCCAGAAAGCACGATCAGCCCGTCCGAGTATTCGGCCAACAACTCCCGATCGAGACGTGGACGGTAGTAGAAGCCTTCCAGATGCGCGCGAGTGGACAGCTGGATCAGATTGCGCCAGCCGACGTTGTTCTGCGCCAGGAGAACCAGATGGAACGAGTTCGATGCCGCCTCGCGACCATCTGAGCGATCTCGACGGTTGCCTGGCGCGATGTATGCCTCCATCCCCAGGACAGGCCGAAGTCCCTCCCTCTCACAGGCCCGATAAAACTCCACTGCGCCATACAGATTCCCGTGATCAGTGATCGCCTGAGCTTCCTGCCCGAGATCCTTCGCCCGAGCCGCGAAGGCTGGAAGTTTCG
>VXTH01000149.1:0-7160 GCA_009837565.1 Chloroflexota bacterium
AGGATGACCGCAGCGACATCCTCCAGCTCGAAAGCGCGTCTCATGCCACATTCAACGCAGGCGCCCAATCGCCGAACAACCGCCGAACAACCACCGAACACCGCCACTCAGAACCGTCCGAAGACCTACAGGAACCGCACAGAATCGAACAAAATCGAACAAGACCGTACGCCTCCAGTCGCGACGTGGGCCGAGGTCGGCTGAAGATTCCTGAAAAAACCTGAAAGAACCTGAAAGTCCGTCGTCGCGATCCCCTGCAAAACACTGGAGATCAACGATCTGGCCGGTCGCCGAAAAAATTTTGCGCTGAAACCTGAAAGGCGGACGCGGTGAGCCAGACAGCAGCATTGGTTCACGCTCGCAGAATCCTGGGATGAGGCGTGACTGAGTTAATCTACGCAGCGATCGACCTGGAAACGACCGGCCTCAAGGCGGGCCTTGACGAGATTATCGAGGTCGGCATTGTCCGTTGCACACCCGATCGTGTGTTGGACACGTACAGCACGCTGGTGCGGCCAATGGAGATGCCGCCGCTCCGCATCCAGCGTCTGACCGGCATCACGCCTGACGACTTGCGCAATGCGCCGACATGGGACGATGTTGCCGAGCAGATCGAGGACATGCTCAACAGCGCAGTGCTGGTCGGACACAACGTTGAGTTTGACGCCAGGTTTCTGCAGGCAGCCGGTATCGAGTTGGGACGGCAGGTGGACACGCTGGAGTTGTCGCGGATCGTTGATCCCGTATCGCCGTCGCACCGATTAGGCGAACTCTGCCAGCGATACGGAGTGATCATTCCGAACGCCCATCGAGCGCTCGATGATGCCGAAGCCGCGCGCCAGGTGTTTCTCAAGCAGCGCGAACGCTACGCGAACCTGCCATCCGAGGCCCGCTCCGAGCTGGCGGAGATCGTCGCAGGCGCTGACTTCTTCTGGTCCAGCGGACAAATCTTGCGCGAGTGGGAGACGCAGACGCCGCGATTGGGCGAGACCGAAACAGCCCGGAGGCCCGTGGAAGCGGCCGGCCGGCCGGCCGATGTCTCCTTGCCCACGGGAACCCTGTTGCAGCTGACAGAGCGTGCGTTTGCGTCGGTGGAAGACCAGGGATTTGAGCGCCGCGAGGAGCAGCTCGCCATGGCTCGTGACGTGGCCAATGCGCTGCAATACGGTGGGTCGCTGGTCGTCGAGGCAGGCACGGGCACGGGCAAGTCGCTGGCCTATCTGGTTCCGGCTGCCCTGTGGGCGCTCAAGCTGGGACGTACGGTGATGATCGCTACAAACACGATCAACTTGCAACAGCAACTCGTGGGCAATGACGTGGAGCTCGCCCGCCGGCTGATTCGTGGCATCTCGCCCGAAGCCGCCGACGCGCTCGAGGCCGCCGTTGTCAAAGGTCGCGGAAATTATCTCTGCCAGGAGCGACTGGACACCGAGATCCAGCGCGCCGGCCGCTGGGAAGAGCCCGCCGTCCTCGCGAGGGTGGCCACGTGGCGGCATTTGAGTGTCCACGGCGATAGAGCGGAGATGCGCCTGCCGCCTGAACATGGGAAGCACTGGCCGGAGTTCAACGCAGAGCGAATGCGATGCCTCTCCGATCGCACGTGCGAGTACACCCACGGCGGCAAGGCAGGATCATGCTTCGTCCAACAGGTCCAGCGTCTCGCGCAGCGCTCCCACATCGTGATCGTCAATCACTCCCTGCTGGCGGTCGACCTCCTCCACAACGCGGCGTTAGTGCCCGATGCCGCCGTCGTGATCGTGGACGAGGCGCACCTGCTTGAAGACGCCGTGACCGATCAGCTGTCGGTCGAGATCACTGAGTCGCGGTTGATGGAAACGATCACGGAACTGGCGAATCACACGGACGAGATCGTCGCCGCGGCCAATTCAGCCGGGCTCTCGTTTCGCGCGTCGACGATGGAACAGGCGGTCGAAGCCGCGGAGCTCGCGCTCGCCGAGGTATTCGAGCGCCTTGCAGAACTGGTCTCGTTGTACCGCGACGAGCGAGACCAGCACTCAGACACGATGAAAGTCACCTCAGGCGTCCGCAACTCGCGAGAGTGGTCGGAACTGGAAGAGCGCTGGGCAGCGACCCATGAGACGCTCACGCAGCTGATTTCGGAGATCGACCAGGCGGTCTCATCCGCTGAGCCCGACGCCGAACGGCCCCGTTTCGATGTCGTCGAAGCCATCGAGCAGCTGCGCGAGCGGCTCACAGAAGTAGATAGCGTCGTCTCCAGACACTCCGAGACCACCGTTGCCTGGGTGAAGAGGCAGACCAGGCGGTCCGAGCAGACCGCCCTGCACTCCGCACCGCTGAGCGTTGCTGAAGCGCTGCAGCCGCTCTGGACTCAGAAACACTCGACGATCCTGACCGGCGCCACGTTAGGCAGCAGCGATGAACCTGGAGCTGAGTTCAGATTCCTCCGCGAACGCCTCGGCGTCGATGAAGACGCTGACGAGCGAGTCTACGGTTCTCCATTCGACTACGAACAACACGCCAGAGTGTTCCTCCCAATCGAGGCGCACGAGCCAAATGACCTCCACTACGACGACTTCGTCGCGATGGCCGTCAAACAATTGGCGGTGGCGGCCGAAGGCCAGACGATGGTGCTCTTTCGCTCGTATCGAGCGCTGAACGCTGTGACCAGGCAGGTGGCGGGCGACCTTGAGCTGGCTGGCTTGTCGCTGGTACGTCAGGGGCGGGACGGCTCAGCGGCGCGGATGGTCGAGGCGCTGCGGTCCGACCCGCGCACTGTCGTCTTTGGCGTCCAGGCGCTGTGGACCGGTGTCGACATCCCGGGGCCGGCACTGTCTCAGCTGATCATCGCTCGGCTCCCGTTTGACCCGCCTACCGACCCGGTCCTGAAGGCGCGAGCCGACCAGTACGACAACCCGTTCCTCGACTTTGCGCTGCCTAACGCCGTGATCCAGTTCCGCCAGGGAGTGGGCCGACTGATCCGAGCCGGGGACGACCGAGGCGCAATCGTGATTCTGGACGGACGCATGCTGCACCGCGACTACGGCGCCACCTTCCGGCGCGCGTTGCCGCCGGCGCCCGTCCATGAGCTACCCCTGACTCAAGTGGCGGCCGAGGTCAAGAAATTCCTGCCACTGCGAGAGACGACGACGTGAGTTCGCCCATAGCGCGGGCATCGAGCGTCACAGGTGAGCGAGCGGCCATCGTCCCGTTCGATGAGCCGATTGTGTCGGCCGAATGGATGGAAGAGGCCGCCCAGGCCATCGCTGGTCGCGCCGCGCCTTGCCGGCTGCAGGATCGACTCGACGACGAAGATGAGGGTTGGTGGATCATTGGCGACGACCGGATCGTCGGTGCGCTGTGCGGCAGACTCGTCCATGTGACCTCCGAAGCCGGTGCGCAGGCGCTGATCTGGACCTGGCTGGCGATCGATGCCCGCTGGCGCGCGTTCGGCTACGGCGGGGCGGCAGTGCCGCTCCTCGAACAGGCGGCGCATCAGGCGGGCGCGCAACTCGCTCTGGCTCCGTTGCCGCCCGACAATGGAGTGGCGCTCTACTTCTGGCTACGCTTGGGCTACACGCCGCTTCGCTCGGTGGCAGTCGACCCTGACGACCGACCGAAGGGTGTGGCGCCGGACGCCCTCTGGATGCAGCGTCCGCTCGACCCACTTCGATCAGCCGATCCGTATGACGCCGAGGAGTAGTTCATGTCCCTGGTCTTACCCGATGAGATTCACGACCGCGTCAACGGTGCCCTCGACGAGGGCTTCCCCATGTGCATGGTGGCGGTCAGCAGCGACTCGCAACCGGTGGTCAGCTTTCGCGGCAGCACCCAGACCTTTGGCGACGACGCGCTCGCGATCTGGGTGCGCGGAGAACAGTCATCCACGTTGAACGCCATCGCCGACAACCCCTCGGTCGCTCTGATGTACACGAACATGCCCTCGCGGAAGTTCTTCATCTTCCGAGGTCAGGCCGCCGTAACAAGCGATCAAACAGAGCGCGACCGGATCTGGGAGGGACAACACGACCTCGAGAAGGGTCGCGACATGGAGCGCACCGGCACTGCGGTGGTGATTCGTCTGGATTCGGTGCAGGGCAGCGGCGTCAACCTGACGCGCGACTAGCGCTGTCGATTGCGGCGGGACTGCAACGAGCGCCGAAACAATCGACCGCCCCCGAAGCCAGCCATCAGCACGCCAACCCACAGCGCAATCTGCTCAACGAAGCCGCCAACGTTGGCAAACGTCCAACCCACCCAGATCCCCAGACCGAGCGACGCGACGATGCCGGCAGTCGGCAGCCATCGTCTGCGCGACTGTTCCACACGCTCGACCTGCATCTCGTCAAGTGCGGCTGAAGCCTGCGATTCGGGAGACGAAGCTCTCCTCCGGCGCCTGCGAGGTCGCTGACGAGGCACGTCAACGCCTTCGCCGCGCCAGGTCGCGAGCGCTCTCTCCACTCGACGCCTTGCGAGCCCTGGGCCTCTCCGGAGACACTTCTGTCACCGGCTCGCCCGCCTGCTGGTTCAGGCAGTTGCGGCAGGCGAACTGAAGAGCCATGACTTCGTCATCGATCCACACGTCGCCGCAGTCTGGTCCGCTTGACGTCGTCGTCAGCCGCAGGTGGAAGTACTCCCCACAGCGGTAACAGTCGGAACGAGCATCGGGGCTCGCCGGTTCTCCGCACACCGAACACGGCCAGGTGTCTTCCGCGACCGAGGCGTCCGTAGTCATCGCGACCAGCGTATCCGCTGTTCCATCCGCGCAACAGACTCCGGGTCGGCGGGATCGAGTTCGCCGTCCCAGATCGCCGCATCGACCCGTCCGAGCCAATCGCCAATGGCCGGACCCTGACCGACGCCAAGCTCCATGAGCCGTTCGGCCGTGATAGGCGACTGAACACTGGCTCGACGTTCGAGATAGCGGGAAACCGCAGCTCCCGATGTGCCAGACCAGAGGCGCTCTGCCGCGAACAAAGCAACCTCGGGAAATCGACCAAGCGCCTCAGCCACACGGGAGGCACGCCGCACCCCTGCGATCCGTCGTCGCTCTTGCCGCAGCTGCGTTCCCGCCTGGAGCGCAAGCCGTTCGCGCCGATGCATCCCGACGGATCTCGGCAGCCAATCGACAATGTCCCGGTCGCGGCTGAGCAGGCCGACCGAGGCCCAGAACTGCTGAGGTCCGTCGGCTGCCGCCAGCGTGGACCTCGCCACGGTCCACCGAGCGTCCCGCGACTGAGGAATCTTCAGACGCCTGGCAATCTCCAGCGCTGGGCACGGAAGTTGCTCAGTGAGTAACAACCTCCACGCATCTCCGAATCTCTCGGGACTCAATGCGCCGAGGTGGTGGCGATCGCGCCGGGCATCGGCGAGCGTTCGTCGCTCGATGGCGCCGCCAATGCGCGCGGCGTAGCGGGCCGCTCTCACCAGACGTGTCGAGTCGTCTCGAAACGACGCCTCGTGCAACGTCCGAATCTGCCGACGTCGCAAATCCTTCAGTCCCTCGTGCGGATCGAGGATGTCACCGCGACGGTCTCCGGTGAGCGGCAATGCGACCGCATTGACCGTGAAGTCGCGCCGCGAGAGATCAACCTCGATGGTCGCGGGCGAAACGATGGGCAGCGCGCCGGGCGAGGAGTAGCGCTCACTCCTGGTGCGCGCCACATCGATCCGTGTGCCATCGAAGAGCGACACGCTGGCCGTGCCGAAACGGTCGTGAAACGTGGGACGCGCGTCCGCAGCCGCGGCCAATTCGGTGTGAACTTGCGTCAGATCGCCGTCAATGGCGAGGTCGATGTCAAGCGGCGTTGTGAAGTTCGAGGGCTCGTCCAGCATCATGTCTCGGACCAATCCGCCGACGACAAACACCTGGACTTCCTGAGCATCCCCCAAATGACATAACGTATGAAGCAGTGACTCCGCAGGCTCGGAGTGACGATGGAGCGTCTGAAACAACCGGTCAAGGAGATTCCCACCGGCGATGGAATGTGTGACCCCCGTGTCGTCCGTGATCTCAGCCATGCCCTCCACCGTAGGCGTTGGGCGAGATCCAGAGCTGCCTACTCGTCTAAATTGATTAGCTGAGTAGACTGAAGAGGCTATGTGCGCATCTAGCGATCAGCAACTCGAACGGCTGCAGGATCGACTTGGATACCGATTCTCGGACCCTGCTTTGCTACGTCAGGCAATGATCCACCGGTCCTACCTCAATGAGTCGACCGAGCCAGGCTTGGAGTCGAATGAGCGTCTGGAGTTTCTTGGTGATGCCGTACTGGGCGCTGTCGTCGCGCAACAGCTCTATGCCGACTTTCCCGGCGTGGGCGAGGGCTGGTTGACGGTGGTGCGGTCTCGGCTCGTACGCAACAGCACGCTCGGACAGATTGGCCAGCAGCTTGGTTTGAGCGAATGTCTGCTAATGGGTGCCGGCGTTGCCAACGAGGGTGGCCGAGAACGATTCAGTGTGCTCGGCCGCGTCGTCGAGGCGACCATCGGCGCCATCTGGCTGGACGGCGGCGAGGAGGAGGCGCGCCGCGCGATTCTGAACCTCCTCGACGAGCACTTCAAGTCGTTGGAACCTGGTGAAGTGCCCATCGACCCCAAGTCCAGGTTGCAACATGTCCTCCAGGCTCAGCGCGGCACGGAGCCTCGGTACGTCATTACACATGAGTCCGGTCCTCCGCATGACCGATCCTTTCGAGCCGTTGTTGAAGTCGAAGGCGCCAATCTCGCAGAGGGCGAGGGCCGCAGCAAGAGAGCGGCCGAGATGGAGGCTGCCCGCATTGCGTTGGATCTGATGATGAAGGAGTCAGCCTGATGCGCCTTCAGGGGGTCGATTTGCACGGTTACAAGTCGTTTGCGGCGCGTACGGCGTTGCACTTCGACGCTCCTGTGACGGCAATCGTCGGCCCCAACGGTTCAGGGAAGTCAAACGTCATGGACGCCCTGCGCTGGGCGATTGGCGCAGGATCGGGCCGCAGTCTGCGCACTCGTCGGGCCGAGGATGTCGTCTTCAGCGGAGGCCGTGATCGCGCCGCAAGTGGATTCGCCGAAGTGCGAGTCCAGTTCGACAACTCGGACCAATGGCTGTCGCTGGATGCCGCTGAAGTGGAAATCGTCCGCAGGGTGCACCGCGACGGACAGTCAGAAGTACGGGTCAACGGCAGACTGGCGCTGTTGCGTGA
>VXTH01000184.1:0-1776 GCA_009837565.1 Chloroflexota bacterium
CGAGTACACGTTCCTGGCCGGATTCGTCGCAGTCGTGTTTGTGGTCCTGTTGATCTTCATCGACCTCGACGTGCTCGACAAGTTCGACGGCACGGCACATCGCTGGACTTCGATCTCATACATCATCGGTGCGATTCTCTCCGCCTCCGCCGGATACGCCGGCATGCTGATCGCCGTGCGCGCCAACGCACGCACCGCCGCCAAGGCCCGCGAGGGTCTCAACCCGGCGCTGCGAGTCGCGTTCGGCAGTGGCACCGTGATGGGCATGACCGTCGTCGGACTGGGTCTGCTTGGTCTCGTGATCATGTACCTGATCTGGCAAGACGTCGCGCCACTGGCCGGCTTCGCCTTCGGCGCATCCTCGATTGCACTGTTCGCCCGTGTTGGCGGGGGCATCTACACCAAGGCCGCCGACGTCGGCGCAGACCTGGTGGGCAAGGTCGAAGCGGGCATCCCCGAAGACGACCCGCGCAACCCCGCCACGATTGCCGACAACGTCGGCGACAACGTGGGCGACGTCGCCGGCATGGGCGCCGACCTGTTCGAGTCCTACGTCGGATCGATGGTCGCCACAATGGCGCTGGCCGCTACGGTGTTGGCCGCCAACATCAGCCTCGAATGGGACGACGGTCTCGTCGTCCTGCCCATGCTGATCGCCGGCATTGGCATCCTCGCCGCTGTGATTGGAACCTTCTTCGTTCGCACCGGCGAACAGGCCGATCAGGGCCGCCTCTTGTGGGCGCTGCGAGCAGGAGTATTCGGCGCTTCTGCGCTTGTTCTCATCGGTGGCATTGTCGCCATTGCCTTGCTCGACCTCGACTCACTCGAGGGCAGCAAGTGGAATCTCTTCTTCGCCATTTTGGTCGGACTGATTGCCGGACAGATAATCGGCACCGTGACCGAGGGTTACACGTCGTCAGAGGGTTTCAACCTCGGCGGCAGGCGCTACTCGCCGACGGTCAACCTCAGCCAACAGGCCGAGTCGGGCACCGGACCGATCATCATTGGCGGACTGAGCCTCGGCATGATGTCGACACTGATCCCCCTGATCACCATCGTCGTGGCAATTGTGATTGCCTACGAACTCGGTGAGTTCTACGCCATCGCGCTGGCCGCCGTCGGCATGCTGGCGCCGCTCGGCGTGACGCTCGCCACCGACGCCTACGGCCCGGTCGCTGACAACGCTGGAGGCATCGCCGAGCAGGCCGGTCTCGACCCCGAGGTGCGCGAACGCACCGACGCGCTCGACCAGCTCGGCAACACCACCGCCGCGACGGGCAAGGGCTTCGCCATCGGATCGGCCGTGCTGACCGCACTCGCCTTGCTTGCGACCTACGCCATCACCGTGTGGGGCGACATCGGTAACGCCGTCTTCAACCTGCTCGACTACAAGGTGTTGATCGGCCTGCTGATCGGCGCATTGATGCCGTTCGTGTTCTCGGCGCTCTCGATGGGAGCCGTGGGACGAGCCGCCGAGGCGATGGTCCAGGAAGTCCGCCGCCAGTTCCGCGAGATGCCAGGCATCATGGACGGCACCCAGGACCCCGACTACGAGCGCGCCATCTCCATCTCCACCGACGGCGCGCTGCGCGAGATGATCGTTCCCGGCCTCATCGCGGTCGTTGTGCCGATCTTCGTCGGAGCAGTGATCTCGGCCGAGGCGCTCGGCGGCCTCCTGATTGGCTCCATTGCGGCCGGCGCGATGCTGGCGCTGATGATGGCCAACGCCGGCGGCGCCTGGGACAACGCCAAGAAGTACATCGAGGAGGGCAACTT
>VXTH01000184.1:1786-7081 GCA_009837565.1 Chloroflexota bacterium
GGCGGCAAGGGCTCCGACGCCCACTCCGCGGCAGTGGTCGGCGACACGGTCGGGGATCCGTTCAAGGACACCTCCGGACCGTCGCTCAACATTCTGCTCAAGCTGATGTCGATCGTTGCCGTCGTCTTCGGGCCATTGTTCCTCTAGGAGTCTCGCGATCCTCCAATCCCCTCTCCCTGAGGGAGAGGGTTAGGGTGAGGGCCCGCTCACATCACAGAGCTGCTTTGGCTCGATAGCGAAACGCAGCCGACCCTCACCCCGGCCCTCTCCCAGACGGAGAGGGAGCGTTGTCGCCTGGCCGGCTCGCCCGCTCCCGCTCCGTTTGCTCCCGAATCTGCTCCTGCAGCGCTCGCCCGGCGTTGCCGGTCGCCAGGACTGTTAACACCGCGCCAATCAGCAACCCCAACGTCAGACCGATCAGGAACCGCATAAGGCACCTCCCCCATAGGCTGGCATCAGCCTCAACCATACGACCGCCGATAGCCCCTCCAGAAAGGCGATGTGCATGACCTCCGCGACCGAAGTATCCCTGGACACCCTGGTATCGCTGTGCAAGCAGCGCGGGTTCGTCTTCCCTGCCTCGGAGATCTACGGCGGCTTCGGATCAACCTACGACTACGGACCGCTCGGCGTCGAACTCAAGCGCAACGTCAAGGAACTCTGGTGGCGCTCAGTCGTTCGTGAACGCTCCGACGTGGTCGGGCTGGACTCCGCCATCATCCAGTCGCCGCGCGTCTGGGAGGCGTCCGGCCACGTGCAGAACTTCCACGACCCGATGGTCGACTGCCTTGAGTGCAAAGAGCGCTTCCGCGCGGACCATCTCAAGGGTCCGGCATGCCCAACCTGCGGCGTCATAGGCAAGTTCACCGAGGCGCGGGAGTTCAACCTGATGTTCCGCACTCAGGTTGGCCCGGTCGCGGGGACGGGCTCGCAGGCCTATCTGCGCCCAGAGACTGCGCAAGGCATCTTCATCAACTTTGAGAATGTGCTCACCTCCACTCGCCGCCGGCTGCCGTTCGGCATCGCCCAACAGGGCAAGTCCTTCCGCAACGAGATCACGCTGGGCAACTTCATTTTTCGCACCCGCGAGTTCGAGCAGATGGAGATGGAGTACTTCGTCGCACCCGACGAGTCCGATGAGTGGTACCGACGCTGGATCGACCTGCGCGAGCAGTGGTACACCGGTCTGGGCATCGACCCGGCCAACATCCGCCGCGACGTCCATCCGACCGAAAAGCTGTCGCACTATTCAGCCGGCACCACCGACCTGCAGTACCGCTATCCGTGGGGCTGGGACGAGCTCGAAGGCATCGCCAACCGGACCAACTTCGACCTGACCCAGCACGGCGAGTCGTCGGGCAAACGGCTCGAATACTTCGACCCGCAGACCAATGAGCACGTCGTCCCGCACGTCATCGAGCCGGCGGCCGGCGTCGACCGGATCATGCTCGCCCTGCTCTGCGACGCCTACACGGTTTCTCCGGACGAAAAGGGCGACGATCGCACCGTGCTCGCCTTCAGTCCCCGCGTCGCGCCGATCACCGTCGCCGTGTTGCCGCTTTCACGCAAGGAGCCCGTCGCCAACCTCGCCCAGGAAGTCTGGGGCAAAATCCGCCCGCTCTGGACAACGCAGTACGACGACACCCAGTCAATCGGCCGCCGCTACCGCCGCCAGGACGAAATCGGCACGCCGCTCTGCGTCACCGTCGACTTCGAGTCGCTCGACGACAACGCGGTGACAATCCGCGACCGGGATACGCAGGAACAGGTGCGCGTCAGGATCGAAGAACTGGTCGACACGCTCAGGGACCGTTTGGGCTTCTAACCCTCGTGAGCCTGTCTGCCCATATCTGTATATCTGAACACACACGTTTGCATTTTCTGCTCGCCCGCAATATTGTCTGCACTCCAGCGCCCAACGGGAACTCTGCCTGTTGGCTACTCGAAACTGGAGTGCAACGTGAAGATCGAAAAAATTGTCAAGCTGGACCATCCGGGCGTGTTGCACGACTTTTCTTGGCCAAGTGACTTGAGCCCCTTTTCGCGACGGGATGATAAGTTAGGGGCTTGACTGCTAGTCATCGCGGTAGCCCCGGCATTCTCGGCTCTTGCGAGTGCTTGCCCATCACGGTCGGAGTCTGGAACCGCTTGCCGTCCAGCAGGTCGGAGACAGTCAGTATCTGCATCGCCGGGTACTCGTTGCCCCACAGCTCTACGTGACCAGCCGACGCCATCTCCTTGCGGAAGTTCCGATCCTTCCGGTCTCCCAGTTCGTCCATGATGATCAGGCCCGCCATCAGCGCATCCTCACGCTCCAGCACGCCGCGCAGTGAGCGCACGTCGGCAATCGTCGGGTTGCCGCCCTTCACTTCGATCACCATGCTCTCAAGCGGAACATCCGGGCCCGGGTAGAAGTACAGGCGCCCATCGATTCCGCCATCGGCTGTCCGCTTGGTCGTCACGAATCCGTCAGCCTGTTCAACCGCCCACTTCTGGAAGTGGTACTTGTCGCGCACCCATAGATCGCGGGCTCCTTCGACATTGCGCGGCACGCCTTCGATGGTGAATTCCTTGTCCTGGCGCAAGCCCAGGCGTTCTTCTAGCCGAATCCGAGCCACGCGTTTGACCGCGTGAATGGCGATATCAATGCCGATCCACTTGCGACCGAGGTTGTGTGCAGCTACCAGCGTGGATGCACAACCGCAGAACGGGTCTAGGACCGTCTGACCCTCGATTGACGATGCGTCGATGATCCGCTCGAGCAGCGCGACCGGTTTCTGTGTCGGGTAGCCCATCCGCTCACTGGCATTCGAGCCAATCGGCGGTATGTCTCCCCACACGTCCTGAATGTTTTGCCCGTCGTCAACCTCGTGCCAGTAGCGCTTGTAGCTAGGCATCTCGCCATCGGACGGCCAGTAGATCCGCCCGCGCTCGTCCAGCTTGTCCAGCTTGTCCTGAGTAGACAGGCCCTGCAGTTCCGGATCAGATGCTCCGCCCGGAACTGCCCAATGTCGACCGATTGCCGTTGGATCAATCCCGCGCCATGGCTGGCCAGACGCACCATTGCGAGTCCCCGCTGCGGTCAAGTCGCTCAACCGATACTTGCCGTCATCATCCTCATGTCGGTAGAACTTGTCGATGTATGCCTGGTCGTGAGGAACCTTCGGATCGGACCACGCGTACCGATCGGATCGCGTGTAGAACAGGATCGTGTCGTGATTCGGGCCATAGCGCCGAGCGCTGGAGTGCGCGCTAGTCCGCTGCCAGATGATCTCGTTGCGGAAGTTCTCATGACGGAAGATCGCATCCATGATCGCCTTGATGTAGTGGCTCGCCGTCGGGTCGCAGTGGTAGTAGATGCTCCCCGCCGGTGACAGCACACGCCGCATCTGCAGCAGCCTGATCGTCATGTAGTAGAGGTACGCCAACAGGCGAGGCTGGGTGTAGCGCAGCGCGTTCATCCATAACCGCCACAGTTGGGCAACGTCGTCATCCATGCCTGTCTCGCGCATCAGAACGGGCATGTGCTGCAGACCGCGCTGGGTCTCATCATCCAGCTCCCACATGTCGCAGAACGCATCGATCTGGTCGGGCAACTCCTGGCCCGTCTCTGTCTTGTAGATCGCGTTGTAGCCGCGATTCGAGTTGAACGGTGGATCGAGATAGATCAGATCAACGCTGCCCGATGGCATTTCTTCTAGGACGGTCAGGCAGTCGCCGTAGTAGAGCCTGTTCACGACACAGCCGCCCTGAGGAAGCCAGCGAAGGCGTTCTCATCGTCGCGGTGGTTGTACTTCCAGCACGCCTCGGCGACGTACAGCGGCATCAGCCGCTTGCCGTAGTGGTGGTGAGAGCCGAACCACGCCCGCTTGAGCAGTGACCAGAAGCCCTCGATGGTGTTCGTGTGCGTCGCGCCGTCCGCGTACATCTCCGAGTGCCGGATGACCGCGTGCTGCATCACTGGCCGGATGCTGTTGTAGGCCGCGTATTCGTCGGTGATCAGGACTGAGCCGGACGGCTGAACCACATCGCGGATGAATCCCAGCACGCCGCGACCGGTCAGATCGTCCTGGACGCGGGCAACGACCTTGCCGGAGCGCTCCACAGCACCGATGACCGACGCCTTCGACGTGCCGCGGCCGGGTCGTGACGGCTTGCGATCCTCGCGCCGGTTGGCCTTGCGCGGCTTGCCGCCCACGTAGGTCTCGTCGGCTTCGACGATGCCCTGCAGCATGACCTCGCCCTGCTCAGTCGCCATCTGAGCGCGAATGCGCTGCTGCATGAACAGCGCGGTCGGCTGCGTCAGATCTAGGTCGCGTGAGAGCTGGTGGCTGCTGATGCTTTTCTTGGCGTTGACCATCAGGCCAATCGTCAGGAACCACTTCTGCAGCGGAACCTTCGTCTTCTGGAAGATGGTGCCTGACAGGACGTTGAACGAGGCATGGCAGGCGTGGCAGTTCCAGCGTCCGATCCTGTCGCCGTCGGCTTTGCGCGCAACGTTCGGCTTGTCGCAATGCGGGCAAGTCGGATTATCGCCCCAGCGGACGCGCTCAAGATGCTCGATGCAGGCCTGCTGGTCGGGGTAGCGGTTGAAGATGGTGATCAGGTTCATGGCGCTCTTCCTCACTGATCACAAGGTACGGAACCCAGCGCCTACTGTCAAGCCCCTAACTTATCATCCCGTTTCGCGATACAACCTGATATACGGCTGGAACGGGACTGGCAAGTCGACAATCAGTGGGCTCTTTCAGCATTTGAGGTCGGGGACGGTTCCCAGCTATGAATCCACTCTGTCTATCGATGGACAGAGTCTCCGGAGCCAGGACCTCGGGCTCGCCAAGCGGGAAGTACGGGTCTTCAATCGAGACTTCATAGATCGCAACGTTTTTCATGCCGGTGGCACAGATCTCCCACTGATCCTCACCTTGGGGGAAAGAAGTGTGCAGAGCCAGCAAGAACTGGATGGGCTTCGGAGTGCAAAAGAATCGCTCAACACGGCGGCCCGCGATGCCAAGGGTTCCGTGCGCAGGGCCGAGAAGGCCCTTGATGAGCACTGCGTCAACCGTGCCCGGGATATCAAAGATCTCTTGACATCTGAAGGCAGCAATCCTTATCGGCAATACGACAAGCGGGACTACAAGAAAACTGCTACTAGGATTGCTGGCGACAATGACCCCGGTCGATTCGTTCTGAGCGAGTCGGTGGTTGCAAGCGAAAGAGCGATCCATAGCGCCTCGTCCAAAGATTCGCTTGACGAAATCGAATTCGATTTTCCCGATCTCAGCGGTCTCACCT
>VXTH01000090.1:0-7043 GCA_009837565.1 Chloroflexota bacterium
GCCATGGTGGAGGGGCAGTGGGCGACGATGTCGTCTCGGGTGATGTCGTGGCCCTCTCGGGGGTCGTTCAGGGCGAGGGGGGTTTCTCCCCATTGCTCCGATGGGACTCCGATGACGGCGGCTTCGAGGACGGCGGGGTGGTCGTAGAGGACGTCTTCGACCTCGATCGAGGAGATGTTCTCTCCGCCGGAGATGATGACGTCCTTGGCCCGGTCGACGATGTTGATGTAGCCGTCCTGGTTGACCGTGGCCATGTCTCCGGTGTGGAACCAGCCGTCGACGATCACCTTGTCGGTCTCTTCCTGTTGCTGCCAGTAGCCGCGCAGGACGACGTTGGAGCGCGCGACGACTTCGCCGACCTCTTCGTCGTCCCAGGCGACCTCTTTGCCGGAGTCTCGGACGACCTTGACCTCGACGCCGATCACGTCGTGTCCGGCGCGGACCTTGGTCCCGAAGTAGCCGTCTTCGTCGGCGCCGAGGTATGGCTTGACCTCGGAGACAGTGAGGATTGGCGACGTTTCGGTGAGGCCGTAGATCTGGATGAACTCCCAGCCGATTTCCTTCTCCAGGCGTTCGATGAAGGCCTGCGGCGGCGGCGCTCCGGCGACGGTGAAACGGGGGCGCACGGTGATGTTGTAGTCGTCCTTACGCTCGAACTCGAGAATCCGGGCGAGCACGGCCGGGGCCATGCAGGCGAAGGTGCAGTTCTCGTCCTGGATGACCTGGTAGATGTCGGCTGCTTCCGGGGCTCGGAGCACGACGTGCTTGCCGCCCATCGCGGTGATCGCGTAGGGGCCGCCCCAGCCGTTGGCGTGGAACATGGGCAGCGTCCACATCTCGGCGTCGTCCTGCGAGATGCGCAGATGGGCGATGAAGTTGTAGGTGTTGATGTAGGCGTTGCGGTGTGTGATCATCACGCCCTTGGGCCGCGCGGTGGTACCCGAGGTGTAGTTGATCGAGAGCAGATCGGTCTCTTCCAGCCCTGGATCGGGCGGCTGCGCGGTCGACTGATCGGCGATCCATTCCTCGTAGTTGGTCCAGCCGGGGTTGATCGGCGCGTCGCCGTAAGGGATGGCGACGAAGTGCTCGACGGTGTTGACGTCGGCGCGGATCTCGTCGACCAGGTGGGTGAACTCGGCGTCGACGAAGACGACCTTCGATCCGGAGTGCTCAAGCATGTACTCGAAGTCCGCGGGAATCAGCCGGTAGTTCATCGGCACGATAATCGCGCCGATCGCGGCGGTGGCGTAGAAGGTCTCGAGGAACTGGTGCGAGTTCGGCGCGATGATCCCGACGCGGTCGCCCTTGCCGATCCCGGCATCGAGCAGCGCATGCGCCTGTTGATTGACGCGAGCGTTGAACTCGGCCCAGGTGAAACGCTGGTCGCCGTCGACGACAGCCTCGGAGGGTCCGTAGAGCTTCGACGCTCGACGCAGAAAATCGTTGACCAGCAGCGGGACTTCCATCGTCGTCTCCCTCAGTTTCGGACGGAAATGGCATCAATCGGTAGGCATTATCGCACTTACGACTGATCGGCCATAGCTGAGAACGAGGATGCGAATCAAACGCGGCGCCTGAGCCAATCGAAGTCGGCCCCGCGCAGGCGGGGCCTCGTCGCGCCTACGTGACTGCGGCACCCCCGCCTCCGCTGGGGCGACTTCTGCTCGGCGCGGCCCGTAAATCTCACTCGGCGGGGAACTCGGAGACCGGGAAGACATCGTTGACGATCGACAGATTGTTGCCGTCGGGGCAGTAGGGCAGAATGGTCCGTCTCCAATCCTGGTTGGGAATGTGGAACTGCAGCTCGCCGTCGAACCAGATGTTGGCCTCGAGTTCGTAACGGTGGTGGCGGCTGATCTCGACGCCTTCGTGCGGCAGCTCGAAGTGGATCGGGAAGCTGCCGAGATCTTCGAACCTCGCTTCAACCACCAAAAGGCGTTCCTCCGGTTCGGAGACGTCCCAGAGGCGGATTTCCAGGAACGCGTCGTCGGGCAGGTCGCCGTCCCAGAAACTCGAGTGAATCTGTCCGGGCAGGGGCGCGATGCACTGATCGAACTCGCTGACCGAGATCACTCGGATGTCGCTATTGCGCGGATTGCCTCGAGTGAGGACTGGATGAACCGTGTCGTTGATGTAGAGCAGCTCGTCGCCGAGCTCGACGCGGGCGCTGAGCGTGATTTCCGCGCGGCCCTCGATCTCGGCCGGGTCGTATTCGATGGCGAACTGGACCGGCAGTTGTTCGGCTTTTTCGATCACGTCACGTCCGAGCTCGATAGCAGACGCGTCGGCGAGCGATGTGTCGAGCAGTTTCACCGTGACCGTGGCGCCGTCGGGGAGGTCGACGTCGCGGTGGAACCGGACTTCGCCGTTGACGGTGTCGGCCGAGCTGCACGCGGCTGCGACGCAGGCCAACAGAGGGACCGCGGCCAGCCAGAGAACGGGAACGAACAACCGCGGCATGGCTCTCTGTCTCAGACTTCCACCGTTACGTCCATTAGATAGCATCGAAGTGCCCCGATGGGCGCCAGTGCCGGGAGGTCATGGTGGAAATTGTCATTGGTTTGATCATCGGGCTGGCGGTGGCAGCAGGGGTGTATTGGATCGGTCGGCGTGAGATCGCGGGTGTGCGCGCTGACACCTCACACATGAGGGAACAGTTGGAAGAGGCCAAGCGGGCTGCTCAGCAGTTGGAAGTCGACAAGGCCACAGCCGAGAACGAACAACAAGCGCGAATTCGCGAGGCGGACACTTTGAGAACCGAACGAGACGAGGCCCGCAAGGCAGAGGAACAGCGCGAGCAGGAACTCTCCGAAGCCAATGCCAACCTCTCCAGAATTGAAGCCGACCATGCCGCTCGCTTGGATGAGATGAACACGTTTCGGGCCGAGTTGGAGGACCGGTTCAAGGGCATCGCCTCCAGCGTGACGCAATCGACGCGCGAAGACTTCATCAAAGAGTTTCGTGGCTTGACCAGCGAGGAGACGGCCAAGTCTGTCGAGCGAATGGATAAGACGGTCAAGCCGCTCATGGAATCCATCGAGAAGCTGGACAAGCAGTCCCAGCAAATGGAGCAGGTCCGACAGAAGGCCTACGGCAGCGTCGAAGAGATGATTGCGGGGACCGGACGCCAGCTCAACGAGCTCAACCTGACGACCACGGGCCTTCGGCAGGCGTTGTCCGCCCCGCAGCAACGGGGGCGCTGGGGAGAGCTCACGCTCGAACGGGTCCTGGAAGTCTCTGGCATGCTGGAGCACGTCACATACGAACGCCAGCATCACACGCCGGGCGAAGACGGAGCCGTCAGGCCGGACGCGATCATTCACATGCCGCGAGAACTGACCGTGCCCGTCGACGCCAAGGCCCCCCTCACTTCATATCTCGAGGCGCACGATGCGCCCGACGACTCGCAACAGCGGGCAGCCCTTGAGCAGCACGCACGCTCACTCATGGGCCACGCGCGGCAACTCGGCAGTAAGAGCTATGCGGATGCGATCGAAGGGCAGTCGCCGGACTTCGTGGTTCTGTTTCTCCCGGCCGAGACCATTCTCGATGCCGCCATGACGGCCCAACCGAGCATCTGGGAGGATGCCTGGACGCGGCATCGCGTCCTGATCGCCACTCCCGGGCTGCTAATCGCACTGTTGCGAACAATCGGCGTCGCCTGGCAGCAAGAGGAGATTCAGCGCAACGCGCAGGACATTGCCGATGCCGCAAAGTTGCTGTATGAGCGACTGGGTACGTTCACGAAGCACGTTGACGGGGTCGGTGGAGCGCTCGATCGGGCGGTCAAGGCGTACAACGACAGTGTCGGCTCGCTTGAGCGTCGGGTCCTGCCGCAGGCCCGACGTATGGAAGAACTCGGCGCTGTCGGGGATGGACAGAGGATCAGCGACCCCAGGGTGCTGGACAGTTCGACCCGGCAACTCAACGCGCCGGAACTGAATGCGGGGTCCGACTAATCGTCGAAGGTCTTTCGAGTTCTGGGTCGCACGGCTCCGTACTTGCGGAGGTCGGCGATGGTGACGATTCGGCCGGTCCACTCGGGGCCCTGGGCGACGATCCAGAGGCAGGCGTCGGACATGATGATCGGGTCTTCGAAGTCCATCTGCCTGGCCTGCTCGCCGAGGGTGAACGCATAACCCTCACTCCAGACCGAGAGTTCTAGCCGGAGACAGTTGACCGAGATTCCGGTCCCCTTGAGGTCGCTGGCGAGTGATTCGGACATCGCCTCGAGCGCCCGCTTGGTCGTCGTGTAGCTGGCGCGTCCGAAGTCGGGGCTGACCGCGGCGCCGGAGCCGATGTTGATCACCGCGCCGCCGTCGGCCTCGGCCATCTTCGGGGCGACGGCGTGGGTGAGGTAGAACGGCGCGTTGACATTGATCTCGACGGCCAGACCCCAGAGGTTGCGTCCCGACTCGAGCGCCTTGCCCGGAGGCGCGATGGCGGCGTTGTTGATTAGCACGTCGATCTGGCCAAAGCGGTCATAGGTTTCGGCGATGGCGCGGTCGAGGTCCTCAACCTTGGCCAGATTCGCGCCGATCGGCAGACACTGCTGACCGGCTTCCTCGACCAACTGGGCGGTCTCGTTGACCGTGCCCGGCAGCTTGGTAGGCGAGTCGGCGGTCGAGCGTGCGACGGCGGCGATGTCGTAGCCGGCGATGGCGAAATCCTGCGCCAGTTGCTTGCCGATACCACGGCTGGCTCCGGTGATGAATGCGACTTTGGCCATGGTGATGTTCCTCTGGTTGTTTGCTTGGTTGGGCTGAGCCTCAGCATATCCGCCATATAGACTTCCGCTGGAGGAGTAGGACGATGCCCCATCACGTCAAGAGCAAGGCGCTCTCTCATCTGCGGATCTGCGATTTCACCGGCCAGCTGGCCGGCGCGGGCGCGACCAAGTTCATGGCCGCCTTTGGCGCGGAGGTGATCCGGATTGAGGATCCGTCCAACCAGGGCCGCTGGGACATCCTGCGCGGTATGCCTCCGTACGTGGACGATCGGCGCGGCAACGAACTGGGCGGGCCGTTCAACAACCACAACGTGGGCAAGCTGGGGATCACACTCAACATCAAGACCGAGAAGGGGCGTGAGCTGTTCGAGCGGCTGGTCGCGATCTCCGACTGCGTGACCGAGAACTTCTCCTCCGGCGTAATGCGCTCGTGGGGCTACGACTACGACGCGCTCAAGGAGATCAGAGAGGACATCATCTACGTCTCCAACTGCGGATTCGGGCACTCGGGTCCGTACGAGAAGTTCAAGACGTGGGGCCCGATCGTCCAGGCGACCAGCGGTCTGACGATGTCGTCGGCGCTGCCTGACCAGCCGCCGGCCGGCTGGGGCTACTCATACATGGACCACACCGGGGCCTACTTCATGGCCATGGCGATCATGCTGGCGATTCACCATCGCAACCGGACCGGAGAAGGGCAGTACGTCGACGTCGCCGCGACCGAGGCGGCGCTGACGCTGAACGGGCCGGTGCTGCTCGACTACACGGTCAACGGGCGTCCGCTGCGGCGCGACGGTTATCCCGACGCCAACCATTCGGTCAGTCCGGCGATGGCGCCGCACAACATCTACGCGGCGAAGCCGATTCCCGGCTCATTCGACGAAGCCTGGATCGCGATTGCCTGCCGCAATGACGAGGACTGGCACGCGATGCGCGACGTGCTGGTGGCCGACGGCTGCGACTGGGCGGCGAATGATGACTATGGTCAGCTCTCGGGGCGGATGGCGGCTCAGGACGAGTTGGACGAGCGAATCGGAGAGTGGTGTCTGCGGCGCGACCCGTATCAGTCAACCGATTTGCTACGCGAGGCCGGCGTGCCGGCCAATCCGGTGCAGACGCCGGAGCAGCGGATCGACCAAGACATCAACTCGGCGGAGGCTCGGCTCTGGCCGACGATTCGGCAGGCGGAGATGGGGCGCCTCCGCGTCGACGGCATCCCCGCCCACTTCACCAAGACCGATTGGTCGATGACGCGGGGCGCGGCGACGCTGGGCGAGGACAACGACTACGTCTACGGCGAACTGCTGGGCTTGAGCCAGGACGAGATCACCGGGCTCTACGAAGAGGGCGTGCTCTGATGGCCACTAACGTTGACCCTCTCGCGATGCTGGCCCTCGACTATCTGCGCGTGCTCGTGATTGGCGACGAACGCGGCGCCTGGTGCGGCAAGCTGCTGGCCGACATGGGCGCCGACGTGATCAAGATTGAGCCGCCCGAGGGCGATCCGTCACGCCAATACGAACCATTCCTCGACGACCAGCCGCACCACGAGCGATCGCTCTTCTTCTGGTACTACAACACGTCCAAGCGCAGCGTCGTGATGGACTTCAACGATCGCTCGAATGCCGACGCGTTCCTCAAACTGGTGCAGTCGGCGGACATCATCTTCGACACGAATACGTATGATCCGGTTGGTCGTCTCGGGATTGATTACCACCAGATCATGTCCGAGAATCCGGGGCTGATCTGGTGCACGATCACCAACTTTGGTTTTGGCTCGGTTCGAGACGACGAACCGCACACCGACCTGACCCTGGCCGCCAACGGCGGCTTCGCCTGGATGAACGGCTACGACGACCACTCGCTGCCGCCGGTTCGCGGCGGCGGTCAGCAGGCCTATCACACGGGCTCGAACTACGCGTTCATGTCGATCCTGACGGCGTTGCTGCATCGCGACGTGACCGGCGTTGGGCAGCACATCAACGTCAACATCAATGCCTCGGTCAATGTGACGACTGAAGCCGGTTCGTACTCATGGCTGGTCTCTCACTCGACGGTGCAACGTCAGACGGGCCGACATGCCGGCGTGGCGCCATCGATGCCGTCGCAGATCAAGTGCGCCGATGGGCGCTACGTGAACACCGGCATTCCGCCGCGTCGACCGGCCGAATTCGGCCTCTGCTACGACTGGTTGGAGGCCGAGGGTTTGCTCGATGAGCTGCCAGAGGCGGCGCTCTTGCAGGTCGGAGCGGAGCTGGAGAGCTTCTCGCTGGCGGACGTGTTCCGCGGCGACAACGAGGAGCTGCTGGCCATC
>VXTH01000163.1:0-6474 GCA_009837565.1 Chloroflexota bacterium
ATCGACTCCCGCGCCACATCCCGCTCAAGATCGCCATGGGTTACATGCTCACCGGCAACCACATCCCCGCCGCCGTCGCGCACCAGTGGGGTCTGGTCAACGAGGTCGTGCCCGCCGCCGAGTTGATGGACACGGCCAAGCGCTGGGCCAGCGAGATCCTGCTCTGCGCCCCGATCTCCGTCCGCGCCTCCAAGGAAGCCGCCTACAAGGGACTCGACCTGCCGCTCCCGGCCGCGCTCACCCACTCGTTCCACCAGCAGCGGATCATGGGCCAGTCCGAAGACCTGATCGAGGGCCCCCGAGCCTTCGCCGAGAAGCGCACCCCCAACTGGAAGGGCCGCTAAACGCTCGGACGCCAGGGCGGGTCGCCCGACAGCTCAGACATCCGACGGCCGGAGTCTGGAACGTCGTGACTGAGCTTCCGCCCATACTCCTCCGCCCAGTCGGGCGGCAGCACCTGCTGCACCTCGTGCCAGCGCAGCGGCTGCGCCCGGGTATTCCGATCGGCGTTGGTCACATCGGCCAACCAGATCGCCATGTCACCGCCGTCCATCATGTTGACGACCTGGCATGTCATCCAGCCCAGCACACCCCCAAGAATCGGCAAGCCGCTGTCGTGCTCCGACCAATCGAGCCCCTCGAACTTGTCGACTTCGCTCTGAGAGCGAAAGCCCCAGTGCCGGACCCACTGCCACTGCTCCCGCGCCATCACGTGCACCGCCAGTTGACCTGAGGCTTCGATCAACGAATTGGTGTGATTGCGCTTCTGAATCTGGACCAGCACCCGCGGCTGCGCCGGCACGATCGACGCCGCAAAGGCGCCCACCGCGATCTGACCGCCCTTCACGCCGTCATGCGCCGCCGTGACTACCGTCAGCGGCGACCACATCAGCGTCAGCAGCGATGGAGCATCTGCGAGCGGCATGTCGGCAGGCTAGCGCTCGGATGAGGCAGGCTCGGCCTGTCCACGTCGACGCCGCTGCCGCCACCAGACCCAGACCACCGGAGCGGCAAAGAACAGCACGATGGCGATCAGCGCCCCAACCAGGATCTCACGATTGCGCTCGAGCACGGCGTCGCCAAGCACCGCGGCGAGAATCAGAATCGGAGATGACGCCAGTACGGAGATGACGATGTACGAGGCGAATCGCATCTGGGTCAGTCCGGCGGCGTAGGAGACGTAGTCGACGCCGGCGATGGGAAACAGCCGCAGCACGATCAGAAGCCGAATGCCGAGCCGCTCGCCGAGCTCGTCGATCTTGTCCAGCGCCCGCTGTGAGGTAACCCGTCTGAGTGCCGGTCTGCCCAACCGGCGCGCGACCCAGAAGCAGATCGTCGAGCCGATCGCGGTGGCCGAAATCGTGTAGAGGAATCCCAGCGCGGGACCAAAGACGGCGGCGGCAATCAGGGGCATCGGCGCCGTCGGCAGGGGAGCGAAGAGCATTGAGAGCGCAAAGACCACGATGTATACGATCGGTCCCCAGACGCCAAAGCCGTCGATCCATTCCTCGATTTCGGCCTGTTCCCAGGGAAACCAGCGCTCGTATGCCAGATACGCGCCGACCAGAATGGCGATGACCGCAACGCCGCCCAGCAGGAGCAGGACGATGCGGCGTCGGTCCGTGAACCAGTTCTGCATGTCGTCACTCTAGATTGACCGCTCGCTTCAACCGGAACACCAGATGTGCGCTAGTGTCGGATGCAGGATTACGCGGGAGGCACGGCATGAGCGGGACGACGGCGATCGATCGGGAGTTCTTCGCGACGCACTCTGAATCGGCCAGACGGGCCGAGGAGGCACGCACCATCTTCCCGGGCGGCGTCACCCACGATGCCCGGCACTTTGAGCCGTTCGGCATCGTCGTCGATCGGGCCGTGGGACCACGCAAGTGGTACATCGACGGCAACGAGTACATCGACTACGTCATGGGCCACGGCGCGCTGCTCTTCGGTCACAGCCATCCCTACCTGGTCGAGGCGATCACCGCGCAGGTCGCGCGAGGCACCCACATGGGCGGGTCAAGCGAGCTGGAGCGTCGCTGGGCCCTGGCGATCAAACGCCTGCTGCCGAGCGCGGAGAAGGTACGGTTCACCTCGTCGGGCACCGAAGCGACCATGATGGCCGTGCGCCTGGCGCGCGCGGCGACCGGACGCGATCGTCTGCTGCGGTTGCGCAATCACTTCCATGGCTGGAACGACAGCGTCTTCGCCGCTGGCCGTACTTCCGCCGGCAACATCTCTGCCAACGGTCAACCCGACGCCATGCAGAATCTCATCTCGGTCTTCGATCAAACCGATGTCTCTGGGATGGCCGCCGCCCTGGACTCTGAGGAATACGCCGCCGTCATCCTCGAGCCGACCGGTTACTCGTGGGGAACCTGTCCATTGGACCCGTCCGTCCCGCAGGAGCTTCGCGAGTTGACGGAGCGAACCGGGACGATGCTGATCTTCGACGAAGTCGTAACCGGCTTCCGCATCAGTCCCGGCGGCGCCCAGGAACGAATCCGCGTGCGTCCCGACCTCACGACCCTGGCCAAGGTCGCCGCCGGCGGCCTGCCTGGAGGCGCAGTGGCGGGACGAGCCGATCTGCTCGACCAGATCAGCTTCGACGCCGGCGGCGGTCGGGTAGCCCATCCCGGCACCTTCAATGCCAACCCATTGTCGGCAGTCGCCGGCGAGCGAGCGCTTCGAGCAGTGGCGGACGAAGACCCGATCTCAATCGCCAATCAACGCGCGGCCGAACTCTCCCGTGGGCTGAATCGAGCGCTGATCGAGGCCGAGGTTGCGGGTTGTGCATGGGCGGACGCGTCCATGGTCCACATCATTCTTGGCCAGGATGTCGCGCGTCCTGACGATGGGGCCACCTGGGACTGGGAGCAGCATGGCGGCCCCGCGTCCACACTTCCGATGACGTCCTCCGAGGTCGCCTGGCCATTCAGGCGCGCCTTGCTCAATCACGGCGTCGATCTCATGGGCATGGGTGCGCTGGTGTCGTGCGTGCACAGCGAAGCAGACATCGACTCAACAGTCGATCGCTTCGGCGCGGCGCTGTCCGACTTGCGACGTGACGAGATCTTCTAGGTCTTCTCGACCGGTCTGATCTTCGGCCTCGCTGTAATCGAGTCGCTAGCGTAGTGAGGTCGATTGTGCGAATATTCACGTAGTATCCGCACCGTTCCCTCTCGGTTACATAGGCATCGGCTGTGTGACAGCTGGAAGCGATAGACGCTGACGATATGACCCGCAATCGCCGACCGAATCGTGCGAGCCAGACCGACTACGCAGGCCTTCACGATCCGAAGAGCTTCCGTGACGCGTGCGGTACCGGGTTCATCGCTCGACTCGACGGCGTTGCCACGCACGAATTGGTTGAGCAGGCGGTACAGGGCGTAGTCAGTCTGACCCACCGCGGCGCCGTCAACGCAGATCCCGAGACCGGCGACGGAGCAGGCGTCACGATCAGCATTCCTTACGCGATCCTGCAAGCGGATCTGGCCCGTCTGGGTCGGCCGGGATTGAGCGATGACGATCTCGCGCTCGCGATGGTCTTTCTGCCGATGGACGAGGACGCCGCCAATCGGGCACGGGTCATCGTCGAGTCGGCCGTCGAACGAACCGGCCTGGATGTCCTTGGCTGGCGGGTGGTCCCGACCGATCCGTCGGTCCTGGGAACATGGGCGCTTCGCGAGTTGCCCTGCATCGAGCAGTTGCTGATGGCTAGGCCAACTGGCGTCTCTCAGGACGAGTTTGCTCGGCGTATGTACCTGGCGCGCAGACGCGCTGACGCCGAGTACCAGTCGCTGCGCGATGCTGACTCGGGCGATCGCGCTGGTGAGACGTACATCGTCTCGATGTCGACCTCAACCGTTGTCTACAAGGGCCTGATGGTCGCTCCGCAGTTGAACCGCTTCTATCCGGACCTGACGAATCCGGACACCGTGTCCGCCGTGGCGCTCTTCCATCAGCGTTATGCGACCAACACGCTGCCCAACTGGCGGATCGCGCAGCCCTTCCGCTACATCGCCCACAACGGCGAGATCAATACGTTGCTTGGCAACCGGCTGTGGATGATGGCGCGCGGACCGGCATTGCAGTCCGCCGTCTGGGGCGATGCCGTCGCCGAACTGCATCCTGTCCTTGGTTCCGTCAGTTCCGACTCCCAGGCCTTCGACGAGGCGTTCGAACTGCTCGTCGCCTCGGGACGCAGTCCCCTGCACGCGATGATGATGTTGATTCCCGAGGCCTGGGAAAACCTGGAGGACATGGATCCCGACCTGCGGGGGTTCTACGAGTACCACGCCAGCCTGATCGAGCCGTGGGACGGTCCGGCGGCAATGGCTTTCACCGACGGCACGATTGCCGCCGCTGCGATGGATCGCAACGGCCTGCGACCGGCCCGTTACCAGGTCACGCGCGGCGGGCTCGTTGTCATGGGGTCCGAGGTCGGCCTGATTCCGATCGACCAGTCGGAGATCATCGAAACCGGACGACTCGGTCCTGGTCAGATGGTCGCGGTCGACACCGAGCGACACGAGCTGCTGCGCAACGACGACATCAAGCGACGCGTCTCGACAAGAGCGCCGTATGGCCGCTGGGTGAGGCAATACATGGGTCGCCTCGAGCGGGCGGCCAGTATCGAGGCATCCAGCATCTCCCAGCCGGACGAGGGCGAGCTGCTGTCCCGCCAGATCCTGCACGGATACAGCCGCGAAGAGATCGAGTACGTCCTCAAGCCGATGGCTCGGCAGGCCAAGGAACCCGTCGGCTCGATGGGCGACGACACGCCGTTGTCGGTCCTGCATGATCCGCCCCGGCCGCTGTACACCTACTTCAGGCAGAAGTTTGCCCAGGTCACGAATCCGCCGATCGACTCGATCCGTGAGCGCAATGTGATGTCGCTCGACACCTGGCTGGGGCGTCGCCAGTCACTGTTGGAGGAGTCGCCCGAGGCCGCGCGGCTCGTTCACCTCAAATCACCAATGTTGCTCAGCGACGAGTTGGACGCCCTGCTGTCGTTCCGGCAGCCAGGCTTTTCGGCCACGCTGATTGAAACCTCATTCCCGGTCGAAGACGGCCCGTCCGGACTGGAAGCGGCGCTCGATGCGCTCTGCGATCACGCCGATAACGCCATAGAGGATGGGCACTCGCTGATAGTGTTGAGCGATGAAGAAGTTGGCCCTGATCGCGTGCCGATCCCGATGTTGTTGGCCGTGTCGACGGTGCATCACCACCTGATCAGCAGTGGTCAGCGGTTGTCCGCCTCTATCGCTGCCAGCTGCGGAGATGCTCGTGATGTCCACCAGATTTCCTGCCTGATTGGCTTTGGCGCCGACGCGGTACACCCGTATCTCGCATTGCAGACGTTGATCTCCCTGCATGCTGAGGGTGAGTTCGACGATATGGACGCGGGCGAGGTGATCGATCGCTACGTGCAGGCAGTCGATTCGGGCATCCTCAAGATCATGTCGAAGATGGGAATTGCCGCGCGGGCGTCCTATCACGGCGCGCAAATCTTTGAAGCGCTGGGCATCGGCGAAGAAGTGGTCGAGCGCTCGTTCCCCGGAACGCTCTCGCGGATTGGCGGTGTCGGGTTCCAGGAAATCGGTGAAGACGCGCTCGACCGGCATGCGCAGGCATACCCCGCCGACGGGCTCGACGCCGGCGGATGGTACCGGTATCGCCGCAACGCCGACTATCACGCCAACGAGCCGCCCGTCTGGCGAGCGTTGCACAAAGCAGTACAGGGTGGCGGCGCCGATGAGTATGCCAAGTACTCCGAGCACGCCAACAGTCGCCAACCCACCGCGCTGCGAGACCTGTTGGGATTCAAGTCAGACCGCGAGCCGATCGCTCTGGACGAGGTTCAGTCGCACGAGGAAATCACCCCCAGGTTCAGTACCGGCGCGATGTCGCTGGGTGCGCTGAGCCCGGAGACGCACGAGGACATCGCGCGCGCGATGAACGTCCTGGGCGCTGCGTCGAATACCGGAGAGGGTGGCGAAGACCCGCGCCGCTTCCTGTCCACGGGCGACAAGTTCGACGCCAATTCGCAGATCAAGCAGATTGCCTCAGGCCGCTTTGGCGTCACACCCGCGTACCTGGGCAGCGCGTCCGAGATCGAAATCAAAATCGCACAGGGCTCCAAGCCCGGCGAGGGAGGCCAACTGCCCGGGCACAAGGTCACGGCGTACATCGCAATGCTGCGGCACTCGACGCCTGGCGTGGAGCTGATTTCGCCACCGCCGCACCATGACATTTACTCCATCGAAGACCTGTCGCAGTTGATCTACGACCTGAAGATCGCCAATCCGCGGGCGAGGATCTGCGTGAAGCTCGTCGCCTGTGAAGGCGTGGGCACGATCGCAACCGGCGTGGCCAAGGCCTATGCCGACGTCGTGCATATCTCGGGCGCCGACGGCGGCACAGGAGCCTCTCCGCTTTCATCGGTCAAGTACGCAGGCGCTCCCTGGGAAC
>VXTH01000163.1:6484-7028 GCA_009837565.1 Chloroflexota bacterium
GAGGCATACGGACTCGGTACGACGGCGCTGGGCGCGCTGGGCTGCAAGATGGCGCGCCAGGGCCACCTCAACACCTGTCCGGTGGGCGTCGCCACACAACGTGAAGACCTGCGCGCCAAATACTTCGGCAAGCCGCAGATGTTGATCGACTTCCTCTTGCACGTGGCGGAAGAAGTCCGCGTAATCCTGGCCGAACTCGGCTATCGATCACTGGATGAAATCATCGGCCGCACCGACCTGCTCCAGCAGGTTCCACCTCGCTCAGGCGAGCGTGCGGGCCTGGTCGACCTCGCTCAACTCCTGGCGCCGATCGAAGCCGATCCCGAGTTCCCGAGGATGCGGGTGCAAGAACGCAACGACCGACGGCACGACATCCCGCTCGACGACGAGCTGTTGCCGATTCTGGAGCCGCACATCGCTCGCGAGGAGCACATTTCCGCGAAGTTCGACATCTCCAACGAGCATCGAACGGTTGGCGCTCGCGTGTCGGGCAGAATTGCGCAGCAATATGGCGACCTCGGCATGCAGCGCGGGACCATCGAGC
>VXTH01000364.1:0-6882 GCA_009837565.1 Chloroflexota bacterium
GTCGTGGAGTTCGTGGCGGACGACGACGCCCTCGGCGCTGAAGTCGACGATTGTGGCTCCACCGGAGTGGCGCGGGGCGCCCGGGTAGTAGGCGGGCACGGTGCCGTCGCCGACTCCCTCGTGCACGTCGATGTGGCCGAGGGCGACGTAGTCGGCGCCGAGCGATTGAATTTCTGAGGAGTGGATCTGGTAGGAGTAGCGCGACTCACCGGTTCCCACGTAGTAACCGTGGGCCATGGCCACGCGCCAGACGTACCGGTCGGAGCCGTTTGCCCAGGCGGGCTGGGCCGACGCCGGTGAGAAGTCGTTATAGCTCTCGTGCGCCTGGCCCCAGAACTGGACGCCGTGCTCCTCCAGCAGGACTAATTCTCCCTCGGCCGAAGCGATGATGTGGACGTTGGCGGGGAAGGCGTCGGCGAACTTCTGATAGATGCCGTCGGGCATGTGCGGGTCGTGGTTTCCGGGCAGGACGACGACGGGCCGGCCGACAGCTTCCATCAGTTCGCCGGTGACTTCAACGTAAGGACGCTTGACGCGGACGTGATCGAAGAAATCTCCGGCGATGGCGACGACGTCGACCTCGGCCTCGACGCCGAGCTCGAGCACGTGCTGGAAGGCCTTGAGTGCGGGCTCCAACGACTCGGATCCATCCGGATCCGTCTTCCAGGGCTGGGAGGTGTAGGCGCCGAGATGCACGTCGGAGGTGTGCAGCATTCGCAGCGGGCGAACCTCCTCCGAGACCTCAGACAACCCGGCTCGCGGCGAATAAACGTCAGTACTCATGCAGCGCACACATCCCCGTCGCCGCTCCCGCACGGCGCAATGCTTCACGCAGACTAGCAGCAGACCGCGATTACACTGACCATCATGACCACTGAAACCACCACCGAATTCGAGACCGTCATCGGGCTTGAAGTCCACTGCCAACTGCGCACGCGGAGCAAGATGTTCTGCCGCTGCCCAGCCGATTACTCCGGGTCCGAGCCCAACACTGAGGTCTGCCCGCTCTGCCTGGGCATGCCGGGCACGCTGCCGGTCATCAACCGGACGGCAGTCGAGTGGACGATCCGCACGGCGCTGGCGCTGAACATGACCATTCCGGAGCTGTCCAAGTTCGACCGCAAGAACTACCCCTATCCGGACCTGATGAAGGGCTACCAGATCTCGCAGTACGACATGCCGCTCTCGGAGGGCGGATGGATGGACGTCGAGACCGAGGATCTGGGCAAGCGGCGGATTGGTATCACCCGCGTGCACCTGGAGGAGGACACGGCCCGCCTGCTGCATCGCGAGAACGAGGTCGGCGAACGGTACTCGCTGGTCGACGTCAACCGCTCGGGCGTGCCGCTGATGGAGATCGTCTCGGAGCCGGACATGCGATCGCCGGACGAGGCCCGGACGTATCTGGTCAAGCTGCGACAGATCCTGCGCTACCTGGGCGTCTCGACAGCCGACATGGAAAAGGGCTCGTTCCGCTGCGACGCCAACGTGTCGCTCCGCCCCGTCGGTACGACCGAGTTGGGCGCCAAGGTCGAGATCAAGAACATGAACTCGTTCCGCGGCGTGCACAGCGCTCTTGAGCATGAGGTTGAGCGTCAGGCGGAGGTGCTGCGTTCGGGCGGCACGATTGACCAGGAGACGCGGGGCTGGGACGAGGACCGACAGATCACGCTCTCGCAACGCTCGAAGGAAGAGGCCCACGACTACCGCTACTTCCCCGAGCCCGACCTGCCGCCGCTCTCAATCAGCCGGGAAGAGGTTGAGTCCCTGCGCAGCCAGCTTCCCGAACTGCCCGAGCAACGCCGTGCCCGCTTCCAGTCGGACTACGGCCTCGGCGACTTTGAGGCGCACCTGCTGACGGAGGAGCCGTCGCGGGCGGACTACTTCGACGAGACCATCGCCGCACTGAGCGACGCCGCCAACGCCAAAGAGGCGGCCAACTGGATTACCGGCGACCTGTTCGCGCAGATCAACAAGGACCCGTCGCATCCTGATCTCGAGGACCAGCCCATCCGTCCAGCGCACGTTGCCGAGCTGGTCGGCCTGATCGTCGGCGGCGACATCTCACGCAGCCAGGCGAGAACCGTCTTCGAGTCGATGTATGAGAGCGGCGACGCGCCGGCCAAGATCGTCAAGGCCAAGGGCCTCACGCAGATCAGCGGGGAAGACGCGCTGTCGCCAATCATCAACCAGGTGATCGGCGACAACCCCGACGCGGTGAACGACTATCGGTCGGGCAAAGAGGCGGCGCTGAAGTTCCTGGTCGGTCAGGTGATGCGGCACTCGCGGGGTCAGGCGAATCCGGCGCAGGCGTCGGAGTTGTTGGTCTCGGCGCTGAGCGAGTAGCCCTCAGGCGGGCCCTGCTATCAACGACCGACCACGGTGACACGCCGCCTCCCGAGCGTAGCGTCGTGCTCTGGGCCCCGTGTCAAGCACGGGGCATCGGGAGGTTGTGGTGGTACGCGACGGTGGTCGTTGGTGACCTACCGGCGCATCGCCGCGACTCTTGGGTTTTCCACGATTTGCGGGGTGTTCTGGTAGGTCGGGACTCCGACGTCGTCGAAGATCTGGTTGATGCCGCTGCGGATCTCTTCGGTCAGCTTCCAGTCGGTGGCGGCGACGTTTTCTTCGAGTTCGCGCTCGTTGCGCATGCCGACCAGGGCGCATGAGACGCCGGGATGGTCCAGGACCCAGGCGAGTGCGAGCTGGGCGACCGTTTTGCCGTAGCCGTCGGCCAGCTCGGCGAGCCGATTGCACACTTCTACTTCGCGGCGGAAGTGTTCTCGCTCGAACAAGGGCAGGTTGAAGGCGATTTGATTGCGGCGCCAGTCGCCCTCCTCGAATGTGTGATCCGGCGAGAACGCACCGGTCAACAGCCCGAACGCGAGCGAGCCGTAGGACATGAATCCGACGCCGTTGGCCATGCACCAGGGGAGCACCCGAGCTTCCATCCGGCGATCGAACATGTGATAGCCGATCTGGTGCGCCGTGATGTGCCCGTACTGCTCGCATTCCTGCATCAGGTCGATGTCGTAGTTGGAGACGCCGTAGTGGCGAATCTTGCCGCTCTGCTTCAGTTCTTCGAGGCCCTCCATCGTCTCTTCGATTGGCGTGTCGAAGTCGGGCCAGTGAATCAGCAGCAGATCAAGATAGTCCGTGTTCAACCGGCGGAGACAGCCCTCCGCGCACTCGATGACGTTCTGCTTCGACGAGTTGAGGCCGGTCATGGTGGGCGTGTCGTCGTAGTCGAATCCGACCTTGGTCACGAGGAGGATCTCGTTGCGGCGACTGCCCAGGGCTTTGGCCAAGAGTTCCTCGGAGAGATAGGGACCGTAGCCCTCGGCAGTGTCGAACAGGGTGATGCCGCGGTCGATGGCCATGTTGACGGCTTTCGACGCCTCGTCCACGTCGATGTGGCCGTACATGTTGGTGCTCATCTCCCAGGTGCCGAAGCCGACGGCGGAGGAGACGAGGTCCGTGTTGCCGAATCGTCGCTGTTCCATCGATCTGCGCTTTGCGCGCGCCGTGTCAGATTGCCTGAGGGGCGTTCTGGTAGGTGGGGACTCCGACTTCCTCGAAGATCTCGTTGATCCCGGTTCGGATCTCTTCGTTGAGTTTCCAGTCAGTGGCGGCGACGTTTTCTTCGAGCTCGCGCTCGTTTCTCATGCCGACGAGGGCGCAGGAGACGGCTGGGTGGTCGAGGACCCAGGCGAGGGCGAGCTGGGCGACGGTCTTGTTGTAGCCGTCGGCGAGTTCGACCAGGCGGTTGGTGACTTCGACCTCCTTGCGGAAGTGCTCTTCCTGGAAGAGCGGCAGGTTGAAGGCGTTGCCGCTGCGTCGCCAGTCGCCCTCCTCGAAGGTGGTGTCGGGCGTGAATGCGCCGGTTAGGAGTCCGAAGCCGAGTGAGCCGTAGGCCATGTAGCCGACTCCGTTGGCCTGACACCAGGGCAGGACGCGGGATTCCATCCGCCGGTCGTACATGTTGTAGCCAACCTGGTTGGCGGCGATGTGTCCGTACTTCTCGCACTCTTCCATCATGTCGATGTTGAAGTTCGAGACGCCGTAGTGGCGGATCTTGCCGCTTTGCTTGAGTTCTTCGAGGCCCTCCATGGTCTCTTCGATCGGCGTGTCGTGGTCGGGCCAGTGGATGAGCATCAGGTCGACGAAGTCGGTGTTGAGGCGGCGCAGACAATCATCGGTGTGCTCGATGATGTGTGACTTCTTCGAGTTGCGGCCGATGACCTGGGGCGTGTCGTCGTAGTCGAAGCCGACCTTGGTTACGAGGACGATCTCGTTACGCCGATTGCCCAGCGCTTTGGCCAGCAGTTCCTCCGAGTGATACGGGCCGTAGACCTCGGCGGTGTCGAAGAGCGTGATGCCGCGATCGATGGCCATGTTGACGGCTCTGGCGGCCTCATCGACGTCGATGTGGCCGTACATCGTGGTGCTCATCTCCCAGGTGCCAAAGCCGACGGCCGAGGCTACGAGGTCGGTGTTGCCGAATTGTCGCTGTTCCACGGCTGCATACCTTCCGTTGTTTGATCCCCGAACCTCACCCCCCGCCTTCGCGGGGGCTGGCTCTAGCTCTCTCCCTCTGGGAGGAGGATCCAGAGGGAGAGGGGAGCGGTGAGAGCGGGGAAGGCCAGCTATTCGCGAATGTTTCGGCGCTGGCCGGTGGCTCGGCCGACGTGGATGACCTGGTCCAGGTTCTGGTAGGTCGGGACGCCGACATCGTCGAAGATCTCGTTGATCCCTCGGCGGATCTCTTCGGTCAGCTTCCAGTCGGTGGCGGCGACGTTTTCTTCGAGCTCGCGCTCGTTTCTCATGCCGACGAGGGCGCAGGTGACGCCGGGGTGATCGAGGACCCAGGCGATGCCGAGCTGGGCGCAGGTCTTGCCGTAGCCGTCGGCCAGCACGGCCAGACGATTGGCGATCTCGACCTCCTGGCGGAAACGTTCGCGTTCGAACAGTGGCAGGTTGAACGCGACGCCGTTGGCTCGCCAGTCACCCTCGCCGAACTCGTGATCCGGGCCGAACGCATTGGTCAACAGACCGAACGCGAGCGATCCGTATGACATGAAGCCGACGCCGTTGGCCATGCACCAGGGCAGCACTCGGGATTCCATTCGCCGGTCGAACATGTGGTAGCCGACCTGGTTGGCGACGATCGTCCCGTGCTGCTGGCACTCCTCCATCATGTCGATATCGAAGTTCGAGACGCCGTAGTGGCGGATCTTGCCGGCCTGCTTGAGTTCCTCGAGACCCTCCATCGTCTCCTCAATCGGAGTATTGAAGTCGGGCCAGTGGATCAACATCAGATCGACGTAGTCGGTGTTGAGCCGACGCAGACAGCCCTCGGTGTGCTCGATGATGTGTTGCTTCCTCGCGTTGAGACCAATCACCTGTGGTTGGTCGTCGTACTCGAAGCCAACCTTGGTGACCAGCTCAATTTCATTGCGTCGGTTGCCCAGCGCCTTGGCCAGAAGCTCCTCAGAGTGATTGGGGCCGTAGACCTCGGCGGTGTCGAAGAGGGTGATTCCGCGATCGATCGCCATATTGACGGCCTGTGCCGCCTCATCCACGTCGATGTGGCCGTACATCGTCGTGCTCATCTCCCAGGTGCCGAATCCGACTGCGGAGGTGACCAGATCGCTGTTTCCGAATCGTCGCTGTTCCATGGCTTGATTCCTGTCTAGTTGGTTGGATGCCAATTGCCTATGGAGTCGATCCTGCAGCGCCTAAGCTACCGCTTTCACTTCCGTCGGCACTATAGTGGCGTTATGTTCCGACTCCGCCGAGGAAACGGTCCCAAGCCGGACAGACTCGGCGAGAACGGCAGCGGCGGTGGTAGTGGTTCGCGTCCCGAGTGGCAGTTGCGCAAGTGGCTCGCGCCGGGGATCGGGATTAAGCGCTGGTTCGTCCTGCTGCTCTTTGGCATGGCGCTGCTGGGGCTTGGGGTGTCGTTCCTGGCCAGGGAGCTGTACCTGACCGTCACGCTGCCGGACGCGTTTTACTACATCACGCTTCAGTTTCTGCCCTATGCCGTGCGCGGCGCCGTGCTGATCGGCCTGGCGATCCTGTGCGTTGGCGTGGGCATCGGCAAATTTACTTCCGGCATGGTCGTCGCGGCTCGTTCCTCCGATAGCAGGACCGGCGGCGAGGAGCCGCTGGTTGACTTGCTCCACCGGCAACGCTTCGCCGGTCGCGGCATCCGGATTGTCTGCATGGGCGGCGGCACCGGACACTCGGTGCTGCTGCGCGGCCTCAAGGCGTACACCGACAATCTTTCGGCGGTGGTCAGCGTCGCCGACGACGGCGGTTCGTCGGGACGGCTGAGGCGCGATCTCGGCATTATTCCGCCGGGGGACCTGCGCAATTGCATCGCTGCGCTGGCCGAAACCGAGCCGCTGATGACTCGCCTCTTCCAGTACCGCTTCCCGGAAGGGTCGGGCAACGGACTCGAGGGGCACTCGTTCGGCAACCTGTTCATCGTGGCGATGTCGGACGTGGCTGGTTCGATGGAGGAAGCGATTCACGAGACCGGTCGCGTTATCGCCGTGCGTGGCAAGATCCTCCCATCAACGCTGGAGAACATTCGACTTGCCGCGGTCACCGCAGACGGCGAACGGATTCGCGGTGAATCGTCAATCACGGAAGCCGGACAGCGAATCGCACAGTTGAACCTGGAACCGCAGCATCCGCCGGCGTACCCGGAAACTCTCAATGCGATTCGCAACGCGGACTTGATCGTGGTCGGACCCGGCTCGCTGTTTACTTCGGTGCTGCCCAACCTGCTGGTTCCCGACCTGCGGATTGCTTTCCAGGAGTCGGCGGCCATGTAGCTCTACATCTCCAACGTCGCCACTCAGCACGGTGAGACGG
>VXTH01000049.1:0-6864 GCA_009837565.1 Chloroflexota bacterium
CGCCGACGCTTGCCCCAGGTCAACGTGGAGCTGAGACTCTCGGTCCAATTCGTCGTGTGATGTTGTCCTAGATCGAGACACCTGACTATGCCGACCGTGGAGCTCAACGGAATCGAACTTCACTACCAGGAGTATGGAGAGGGACCCGCGGTCGTCTTCTTACATGGAGCCGGCGGCGGAACGCAGATCGCCTGGTTTCAACAGTTACCCCATTTCAGCAAGCACTATCGCTGCATTGTGATCGATCACCGAGGGTTTGGCTCTTCGACCGATCCGGAGAGCGAGGGGCCGACGCGGTTTGTTGACGACCTGGAGGGCCTGCTGGACCGGTTGGGCATCGAGCGCGTAGCGCTGGTCGCACAGTCGATGGGTGGGTGGACCGCTCTCGGATTTGCGGTCCGCAATCCCAATCGCACCTCCGCCCTGGTGATGTGTGATTGCGTCGGGGATCTCGATTGGCCGGAGTTGCACAGCGTGATGGAGAGGCTGGACGAACAGAGCCGCGACATCCCAGGTCTCGACAGAGCCTATGCAGCGGACTTCGCTGATCGCGATCCAGCCATGGCGCTGCTGATGCGAATACGTCTCAATGCCGAGAACTTCCCGTTGCCGGAATGGTTGTCGTTCAATATGACTGAGTCCCGTTCGAATCTGAGGTACATGCCGACCGGCATTCGCATTGGACAGGACGAGCTGCGGGCGATCACCGTGCCAACGATGTTCCTGGTCGGAGAACAGGACAAGATTGTCTATCCGGAGGTAGTCCGCATGGTTCACGGGCAGATTCCGGGGTCTGAGTACGTAGAAGTCGAAGGCTGCGGCCACTCCGTGTACTGGGAGCGACCGGAGGCATTCAATCAGGTTGTGGGTGCATTCCTGAGACGACATCTGTTGAGTTGAGCCTTTGCCCAGCGTGCCCCGGCGAGTTCCGTTCTCGCGATCTGTCGTCCGGGAGGAATCAGTTTCGGCGACTCTTGCGCCGCTGCTCGTACAGTCCAAGCGCGTGCAAGGGGAAGTACTGGCGATAGAGGACGTAGTCGAGGAGCGCCGTACGGAAGAACACACCGGCCATGTCCTGCGTTGGCCAGGTGCCATCCGGGTTCTGCGTGTCGATCAGAAAACGGATGCCCAGCGAGATCGCCGTCCAATCCGACTCGCCAGCCTCGAGCAGGGCGATCAGCGCCCAGGCGGTCTGGATCACCTGGCTCTGGTCATGCGCGACGTAATGTCCAGTCATGCATCCGCGGTGGTGTTCGCCCCAGCCGCCGTCTTCGCGCTGGCGTTCCAACAGCCACCGAGAGGCCGAACGAAGCGCGGGATCGCCCGGCTGGGCTCCGCCCGCAACCAGCCCCCGGATTCCGAAGAAGGTGCCGTAGATGTACTGAACACCCCAGACGCCGCGCCACGATCCGTCGCTCGCCTGGGTGCGGCGAAGCGAGGCGTCGGCCCGAGCCATCGCGTGCTGTGCCACCTCATCGATGACTTCAGGGAAGTGTTCGCGGCAGGCAGCCAGCGCGGCGAGGCAGGACGCCGTGCATTCGACATAGGAATGCTCAGTCATCGACTCGCCGAACATCTCCGCCGGGTTGATTCGTTCAAGATCGATTCCTGACCGCTGGGCCTCATAACTGCCAAACCCGCCATCGCGGTTCTGTGCGCGCAACATAAAGCGAACCGCATCGCGGAGGGCGCCTGCGCTCGTTGACTGCGGCTCGGCCTCGAGAATCCCGAGCACCGCTTCCGCGGTGCAGTCGCTGACCGGCCAGCCGTGCCACTTTGCTGCGAAGCACCAGCCGCCCTTCGGGTCGTTGCGGTAGGCGTCGCGGAAGCCGGGAAAGCTCTCGTCGATCTGCTGCCGCTGCAAGTAGGCGGTCCCGCGCTCCAATGCCTCCGATACCCCATCGAGTTGCGGCGCAGTCGCCAGGGCCTGCAGCGCGAATCCGGTATCCCACGAAGCGCTTCGCGCGCCCGTCAAGCGTGCGCCGCGCTGTTCGTCCTCCCAGAACCAGAGTTCGGCCTGGTCGAGCGCTCGCCGTCCGTCTTTGTCATTGGGATCATGCAGCCACAGGGCGATGATGTTGAGCAGGCCGCTGACCGGGGAGATGCTCGTATGGTCGGTTGTGTTCAACTCCCACTTGACTTGATTGACTAGCTCGTCGACTGATCTCTTGCGCAGGCCCTTGCCATGAAGTCTCTCAACCAGACCAGCTGCGCCGTAGAGTGCGCGGAGCCAGGCGGTCGGTTTGGCGAACAGGTCGCTCCGGCGCAGGTGACTTCGATGAGCCGGGAAGTCGATCGCCTCGAACCCTTGCGGGAACAGCTCCTCGCGCAGAGAGGCAATCAGCGGAGTGACCGGCGCCTGGAATCTACGCGCGTAGATCGAGGCCATGGCCATGTAGATCAGCCGGGTGTGGCAGTACCAGTTCGAAGGATGGAACGGCAGACGTTGCGGCAAGCTCCACAACTCAGGAAGGACAGGGTGCAGTCCGTTCCAATCGTAGAGATTAAGCAGCGCCAGCCAGAACTTGCCCCAGCTTGGGATGCCGAGCACGCCTTCCGCTTGCAGAAAGCGTCGGGCCGGCTCGACCAGCGGATCATCCCGTTCGACACCGAGCAATCGCGAAGCGACATACACGAGTGTGGTCACGAACAGATACGGCTGAGAGTGGTCGTGCAGCCCCCAGGTACCATCGGCGAACCGGGAACTCTCGAAATAGCGCAGCACCTGTCGGCGCCGCTCGGGGTCAATGGGTCGTCCGATGATGTGGTGAAGCAAGACCCACTGCGCGGTGATCATTGGGCACCAGACCATCTCGCCTTCCCAGCCGCCGTCCTCATCCTGTAGGTCCAGCAGGCGGACGGCGGCGCGTTGTAGCGCCGGACCCGCATCGGGCGAGGTGGCCTCTGTCCGCCGGGATTCGTCGGCGCGTTGAGGCCCGGGCGAACCGGATGGCATCGATGTCAAGAAGGCGCGGGCCAGGGCTTCGGTGGGGCGCTCGTTCTCCGTCCCGCCGGCACGTCTGACGTTGTAGAGGTGCCAGGCGGCTCGCAACAGCCAGGCCAGACGATTACTGAGTCCACGAGCGATGTTGCGGTAGCGGCGCCAGGCCAGTCGGTTCAGTGACCTTGGGGCCGTCGCCCCGAGCGCCCAAAACACCGTGGTTGAGAACTCGCGACTCAGGCTGCGGATCGAGGTGTCTTCACAGCCAAGCAGGCGCATGGTACGGCCGCGGACTCCGGAACTTGCGCGCCAGCGACTGTACATCGCCTGCCGCATCGCGGCCCCTTCATCTCGGGGATCGGCGAAGGCCTCGTAGAGTCCCATCGCTAACAGCTCAGGAACTCGCGTCGCCTCGAACCGATGGTTCCTGAAGTCGCTGAACTTCTCGCCTTCGGCCAACGCGAGGGCATCGCCGAACCCCAGCGTAATCCCGGTAGCGGTCAGCGGATGGTAGTGTCCTGCGGCATCTCCGATCAGTACTCGACGCGAGGTTCCGTACGTGAGACGCGGACTAATCACATTGGCTGCCGCCTGAACCCCCTGCTCGGACCAGGCTTCGATGAACGCGGAGCGAAGCGTCTCGGGCACCCAGCGTGCATAGGAGTCCGAGAGCAATCCCTTCCACTCCTGAGGAGCATGGTCGAGCGGGATATCAATGACTGCCCGGACACGATCCTCGCTCAGTCGGTAGAGGAGCATCGGGCCAGGGGCGCCGCTGACGACGTGTCCGTAGCCTTCGAAGGGCAAACTCACATCCTTCAGTGTCAGCCCGATCATCCGCGAACAGGTCCTCGTCTGGGTGTCCAATCCCAGCGATCGCCGGACGATGGAAGAACGCCCATCCGCTCCAACGATCCTTTCAGCTTTAACCGTGTGGCTCACGTCGTCCTGCGTGAACGTGATTCGCCCGTCTTCGACCGTTCGCACACGGGCGTGAAGCAACAGGTCAATGCCTGGGTCGTCACCCGCCACCAGGCGCAGGTGTGAGACAAGGGCTGCGTGGTCGCAGACCAGGCTGCGCGATCCATCGGAATACGGGAGCAGGATTGGCTCCAGACCGTCTTCCGGCAACACGGCGAAGCCTTCGCCGGAGTTACTCGGTACCTCTCCCTCGACTGAAATGCCAAGCTCACTCAACACTTGCACCGCTGGAGGATGCAGCCACTCGCCGGCCAGTCGTTTGGACGCCGACGGATTCGCTTCGAACAGCGCGACCCGGTAGCCCTTGCGCGCGTGGGCGATCGCGCACACACAACCGACCGGTCCCGCGCCGACGATCGCCACGTCGTAGCGTCGTTCGGTCGTGTCGATCACCTGAAGACTCTGCCCTGCGCTCTGCGCCGATAGCGGAGCCGGCAGGGGGTTACAGGACCGGTCACCCAGCTGCCGTAGTTGGGTTCGGGGAACTCGGCCTCGAGACTGAAATCAAACTGATCGAGCAGCACGGTCCAGATTGCCTTCACCTGCATTTCTGCAAAGTGCTTGCCCATGCAACGGTGTTTGCCGCCGCCGAATCCGACCAGTGCATAGTGGTGCTGCTTGTCCTCGCGAGCCGGCGGACCGAACCGGTCTGGGTTGAAGCGGTCGGGATCGGCGAACAGATCAGGAAGCCGGTGGGAAACTGCAGGCGACACCATGGCGAGCGACCCGGCCGGCACGACGTAGTCGCCATAACGCATCGGTTTGAGCACCTTGCGAATCAGGATGATCAATGGAGGATGAAGTCGCTCGCACTCGCGGACGGCGTGTTCCATGGTCACCTGTTGCTTCAGGCCATCCAGATTCATGCTCCCGTTCTCGCCGTAGACGGTATGTGTCTCGCTTCTGACTCGATCTGCGTAGGAGGACGCTCTCAGGAGTTCCAGGCCGGTCCAGGTTGCCAGCACTGCGCTGGTGTGTTGACCGGCAAACAGTACCGTCAGGAGGATGCCCGTGACCTCGTCGTCATCCAGGGCGCGGCCATCGCTGTATCTGGCATCCATCAACGACTGCATGAAGTCGTCGGGACTGGCCCCGTCGCGACGTCGCTCCGTCATGATCCGGCTGAACATCTCCGCTACCTGGATACGCGCTCGGTCGCGGCTGCGGTGGGCTGGAGTGGGCAGCCTGGGCAGGAAAAACCCCAGGGTGTTGATGCCCTTCTGCAGATCGTGATACGCATCGGCGAATCCGGCGTCCACCTGGTCCCGCACCTCTTGGCCAATCAGGCTCCGGCTGGCAATCTTGACCGTCAGTTCGTTCATCGCGGTCGGCAGATCGAGCACACCTTCTTCGCCCAGTGAGTCAGCAAGCAGCGAGGTTTCCTCGTACATGATCCGGGCGAACTTCTGCATCGCGGCTTCACGGAGTGCCGGATAGAGAAAACCGAGCTGCTCGTCCATCACTTGTGGAGCGACGTCGTACGCCACGCCCCGTCCAAAGATGGGGACGGTGAACTGATAGACGGCTTTCGCGTTGAGTTCATCCTCAGGCGCGCTGAAAAACGCATCGTGGGCTTCGGGTCCGCCAAACAGCACGAACTGGCGTGGACCCAGCCGAAATCGGTACAGATCGCCCAACTCTTGTCGGCCGCGGTTCAGCATCGCTACCGGGTCACGCTGGAACTCCAACAGATGGCCCAGCAGCGGCAATCCGCCATCAAGGCAGGGGATCTCCCGCACCTCATTTGAGATTGTCGGATTGTTACGCAACTGAACCATCGTTGTCCTCAAACGACCCTGATCTCACGACCCTAGTAGACCCGCGGGATCAGTGCATAGGGTACCCGCTGTGTGTAGCGTTCCCAGAGTTCGCCGTACTTCGTCCTGCAGCGGCGATCATCGCGCCTCGAACGGTGCCACAACAGCGCCGTCAGCCAGAGAGGCAGCACATACGGGATCCAGGACGAGAAGCCGGCCGTCAGCGCGAATGCAAAGTACACGCAGATCTCGCCGGAATAGTTCAGATGGCGCCCCACGCCCCAGAAACCTGATACCAGCAGTCGACCGTCCAGCGACTCGGCCGGCCGCCCCCAGATTGAAGCGTCTGCGTTCTGCTTGAACCGGTGCTTTTGTTCGTTCGCTCCGCGGAACATACAGAATCCAACTACGAACAGCACGCAGATCACTGCGGCAACGGCTGCTGGCAGCGAGTCAGTAGATTCCATCACCCACCAGCCCCCCAGGCAATAGAAGAATGGCACCAGCACATAGTCGCCCCAGGCCAGCATCCAGCCGAAACGCTCGGAGACAATGTCCCAGGTAAAGATCATTCCGTACTCAAACTGAAAGTAGTTCAGCACATAAATGAAGGTGAAAGCCTGGTAGAGAATCATCTGTAGCGTGAGTTCGCCCCGCGCGTCATATTGCACGACGGCAAACGACACATTGAACAGTGCTAATGCGATCAGTGACGGCCGGTAGCTGAACAGCTTCAGATCGACCCCGAACCAGGTGGGATTGAGCTGGCGGCCAAAGAACACTCCCCGCCAGAGCCCGGTCGATTCACTTCCGGCTCGGGAGGCTTGCCAGTACAACCCTGCAGAGAGCGTGAAGGCGAACACGTTTGCCACGATGAACAGCTCGGCAAAATGTGTGTGAAGCACGGAGAGCGAAAACAGGCCGAACACATCGCCGAGCACCGCGACGAGCATGACGATCAGGAACAGCGCGAGGCCGTTGAGATTGTAGGTGCGGGTGATGCCATCCGCATCAGCTCTGCCCACCGCCCGCCGTCCCGGCAGCCACCTCGAACCCAGCAGCAGCAGGCCGACAAACACGAGAAAGATCGCTGCCGCCTCCAACAGATGCAGGCCAGACAGCGTCGTCCAGGCGGAAGGGATCTCAGGCATCGGTCAGATGCGCGGCGTCCTCGCGGTCCAGGTG
>VXTH01000264.1:0-6854 GCA_009837565.1 Chloroflexota bacterium
CAGCTGTGTACGCCGTCGATCTGAGCAACGATGGCGTCGCGCAGCGCCGGCGTACGCGCGCAGATGCCGAGTTCTGGCGGCGGGTGCCAGGTTTGGATCTCGTCAGCGCAGGCGGCGAGGGCCAGGACGCAGAGCAGGAGCGCAGCGAACCATGGAGCGGGCCAATGCACCGTCGGCCTCGTTTCCGATATCGGCGTGGGCCGCTTCCCGTTCAACCCTACCAACCCAGCTAGAGGCCGAGGCTGTCACGGCATGGCGTCCCTCTCCCAGCTTGCTGAGCAGTGGTGGTGTGTGATCATCGAGGAGTATTGGTCCGATAGGCGAGGGAGATCCGGGTGCAGGGCGGGTGGGAGCGGCCGGCAACGTTGATGCTGACCGAGGCGGCCCTGTTCGAATCAGGGCAGGTGACGGCGCTCAACGTGAGGCGGCGCGGGCCACGCGCAAGCGCAGTGTGACTGGGCCGGCCGGGGTCGCCGTGGGCGGTAGCTGCGCCACGCCGGCCGGGACGGCAACCAGTTCTGACTTGAACCGACCGCCGCCGACAACCGCACCCGCCCGGCCGAACTGCCCCAACCGGCCTCTGACGCAGGAGCCGACGCTCGGAGCTCACTCGCTCAGTTGCAGGACTCGGTCCAGGTCCTCGCTCAGCCTGCGCCTGCTCGTGGAGGATTTCCCGCCTATCCGTTCTTCAGCAGCCCGGTCGGCCCAGTCCAACGGCGATCTATGCTCCTTCGCTTGACGCCCACGGATGTTCAGGTCAATGCCGCGTTGGCCTGGGCGGAGCCGCAGGTTACGTGCTGGCTGAACCGCTGCTGCCACTGGCCGAGCGCGCCAGCAACGAACTCGGGGGCTGGGGCCACGCGGGCCACGTGGGCTGCGATGCCACACTGGAGCGTGCGATCCTCTTCCTCGGTGACCCCGGTGCGCTCGGCTGCGCCTTCTGGTGCGAGTCCCGCCACGCCACGCAGCCAGTGCTGCTGGAGCGGCCGGAGGGAGACTGAACCCTGGGTCGTCTTTCCGTGCTCGACCCGGCGCGCCGCCCGCCTGGTTACGCGGCACACCGCTGGCGGCGGGCCTCCTCGCGCAGTACGCGCACTCGCTCGGCCACCCGGCCGACCCGCTCGAGCACCGTTTCCAGCGACCCGGACAGGTCGAGGGAGACCACCTCAAGGCGCCGAGCCGCATGCCGGATGTGAAACGACGCCGGCTCCGTTTCGCCGGCGGCGTAGACCAGCAGACCGCCCGGCAGAGCGAGCGCCGTGGCGTAGGCCAGCAGCTGGTAGAGGTCGGCGTTGGGGGCGGACGAGCTGGCGAGCCGCTTGTACTTGGCGTCGCCGACGAAGCTGCAGGTCGGGCCGTCCCACCAGGACAGGTCCGGCTTGAGCCGTAGCTGGTCACCCTCGTCCAGCCAGATCTCGGGCAGCTGGCGATCGGCGCGGAGCGCCTGCTCGGATACCCCGAGCGATTCACGCAAGGCGACGACCAGAAACTCCTGAAACAGCCGGTTCATGTCAACCAGGAAGCCTGATGCGCGGACGCGTCCGCGGCCGGATTCGTAGGCGCCGTGACGAAGCACGAGGCGCGCCAGCCCGACCACCTCGCGGTAGTGTCCGTTGAGGCGGTCGAAGCGGACATCGGGCACGTCGTTCGGTCCGAATTCGACCGCCGATACCTGCTCCAACATCGCCGCCACCCAGCCCAACTCGCGCTGCGCCTGAGGGGAGCGCAGCCGCATCGCGCCGAGCCGCACGACGGCCGCTCGCACGAGTTGGTGTTCGAGGATGTCGTCGGTGAATTCGTCGAAGCGCAGTTCGACCGGCAGGCCCGCGCCGAAGCGCCTGCGCAGTTGCTCGGTGATCCGGATGCGGCCGCGGACCGTCTGCAGCGCTTGCTCTTCTGTCCGGTAGCCGTGCAGCAATCCCTGGGCGAAGGCTCGCCGCGCGGCGGAGGCCAATGCCAGCGCAAGGCTGTCGGGTAGCGCTCGGCGTTCTTCGAAGTCGAAGCTTCGCTGGTCCTGGGGCTTGACCACGCCGATCGCGTAGCAGGCGAGCGAGAGCAGCTGGTCGATGCCGATCTTCGGCTCGATCGAGATCGACAGGTCGCCGATCTCCACGGCGCCGACCGTCGAGCCGGCCGTCAGCCGAACGGCGCCGCCGTCGTTTTGGGTGAGCTCGATCGAGAGATCAAGCTCGCTTTGATGCCGGAGCAGCAGGTCGAGCTGCTCCGACGCCAGCCTGCAGTCGACCGGCGCATACTCCTTGAGATCGAGCCTGGTCGTCATTCGGCGGCGTCGGCTGCCGCAGCCTGCTCGTCCGGTGTCGATGCCAAGTCCGGCTCAGCCGTCGCGCGCCGAGCGGCCTGGTCACGCAGCTGCTTGAGCGCGAACTCGTCGATCCGTTCGGCGCTGCCCAAGAGCCGTTCCTCCAGGTAGGGCAGGACGCTGTGCCTCCAGGTGCGCTCGACGGCCTCGCTGTCGAGGCCAGGCTTCATGAAGTGGCTGGGCCCGATCGCCGCGTGGCGGTCGTCGCTCAGCCGCTCGTTCGCGAGGTCGACAACATCGGCCACCCAGCTCATTCCATCCAGCTCGTGCTGCTCGAGCCAGCGGCGCAGCAGGCCCTGGATCGGCGGCCGATCGGGCGAAAACTCGACGAAGTGGAAGCGGCGGCGCAGGGCCAGATCGACCAGCGCGATCGAGCGGTCGGCGGTGTTCATTGTGCCGATGATGTAGAGGTTCCGAGGCAGCGAGAAGTGGTCCTCACCGACGCTGGAGTACTGCAGGCGCATCTGACGGTCGCGGTACTCCAGGAGGAAGTAGAGCTCCCCGAACACCTTGGCCAGGTTGCCGCGGTTGAGCTCATCGATGACCAGGAAGTGCTTTACCTCGGGCTCAGCGCGCGCCGCCTCGGCGGCCAGCAGCAGGGGACCGCTTCTGAGCTCGAAGCTCGGCTGTCCGTTGACCAATGCCGGACGGTAGCCCTGGACGAAGTCCTCGTAGGCATAGGCCGGGTGGAACTGGATCAGCGTCACGCGCTCTTCCGCCCCGGCGAGGCAGTGCGCCAGTCGCTGCGCGACGAAGGTCTTGCCGGTGCCGGGCGGTCCCTGGAAGATCACCTGACGCTTGTCTTCAAGCAGCAGCTCGATCTCCTCAAGGAACTCGCGAGGCAGGTTCAACTGGTCGGCCAGCTCCTCAAGATCTGCCGGCCCGACGGGTTCGGGCGTGCCCGGCGGCTGCTCGGTCGAACGAAAGACACCCCAGACAACCGACTGCGCATCGAGCCGGTGGCGCAACTGGAGGCCGCGCTCGGACGCCGCTTCGATGAACCGGTCGAGGAATCCAAGCGCATGGTGGTACTGCGCGGCCTCGTCCTGATCGCCTTCCGGCGGATCGTATCCGCTAATGTCGTAGGCCTTGGCGAACAAGGTCTTCTGGTAGGGCGGATAGTTGCGGGCATCGAGACCCATCAACAGCACCGAGGCCAGTGTCGTCCGGACCGCCACGCCGCCGCTGGCCGAGCCGGGCAGCAACTCCGCGAACCGCCGGATCCGATCTGGCGCGGTAACGTCAGCGCCGGTCCAGAGCGCCTCCAGTGCGCTGAGCGCCTGCTCCGGGGACTCGTCCACCCAGTCTCGGAATCTGGCGAGCTCCAAACGGAAGATCAAGTTGTTGTCCTTGCCGATGCCGGTCTTGACCCGCTTCGGCCAGTCGTTCGACCCCGCCAGCACCGCTGCCCGCGCGTCGGCGAGCCGGGCGGCGATGGCAAGCTTGTAGTCGTTCTCGTCGAGTTCCAGCCTGCCGGAATCGAGGAAGGAGCGAGCCCTTGCGACCAACTCATCCCACTGGTCGGCCTGGTAGTCGTCGTCCCAGCGCTGGCGGATGTCGCGACGGTAGAAGTCGAAGCTCTCGCCGTGGGTTGAGGCCTCCAGACGAGCGCGGATCTCGCCGAGCCGGCGGTCGACATCCTCAACCGGGACCTCGTGCGACCGACTGAAGGCCGAGGCGATCATCTGCTTGTGATTGAGACTGACGATCGGCTCGAACGAGTCTGGGTGGACGAGATGCAGCAGCGCATGCCGCTGGGCGCCTCCCCAGTGGGGTCGTTCGCGCAGGAGTTGACTCCGGGGTTCGAGGCTCAGCAAGAAGTCCTTGAACGCCCAGGGGTCGGCGAGCAATCGTTGTTGTTCGCCTGGGGTCCGCTGCTTGAGTTGCTCGGCGAACTCGATGATCACCGCGAGTCCGAACGGGCGCTGGCGATGATAGGCCTGGCCAACCCCGGCCAGGCCGGGTGTGAGGCCGTCAACCAGCTGCGGCGGGATCTGCACCGGTTCGGGCGACAAGCTGAGGACCTCCTCGATACGCCGGCGCTCCGTCGTCGCGTCTTGCGTCCAGACGATCAGGAAGTGCACGTAGAGCGCTTCGCCCATCAACTGCACCACGGGCGCCGGCGCGCCCTCGAGCTGTCGCGACAGCTTCTCCAGAAACGCCCTCCCCGGCGTCTCGTCCGGCTGATCGCCGAAGCGCGACCGCAGTTCGCTGAGCAAGCGAGCGGACCAGATCTCGCGGCCGGAAGTGAAGAGTGAGTCATCCCGCTGGAGACAGCGTTCGACCCACTCGGCGGCCGCCGCATAGACCGGTTCGGCGTTGACCTGTCGGGATCCCATCGGCGCTCCGCTTCCTCAGAGAACGTCGCTGCTGCCGCAAGGATATCTGTCGCTGGAAGAGCCCACGCAACCCGAATCTTGGGGCCGGAGGGTTGGTCGGGCAGACCGCTGAGTCTTGCACTGGACAGCATCGACGCTGGGCGATCGGTCCGGTCGTCTCCGGTCACGCGTCCGTAATCTGTCGTTCCTCATCGGCCTCTCAGCCCCAAGCTGAAGATGCGAACCACCCAGCACCGCCACCGCGCCCGCCGCAGGTTGGAACGTGCCGTCCCCAGCCGCTGCGTCCGTCGCTGGGTCAGGGCACGTCCCTGTCGGCCGCTGCGGTCTTCTGACCTAGTCGTCCAGAGCGCTTCCGCAGGAGCTCACTCGCAGCGTGATCTTCGGCTGGGTTCACGGCTCCAATCTTCCAGCGTCAGCGGCCGTGGAAGCCACAGCCGCCAATGTACGGCCTACGCACGGGGCGGGTCGCGCCACTACCCACGCGAGGGCTTGACTGATCACGTGCAGTTCGGTCCGGCGGCGGAGCTCGTCAGACGAGCGATCATCGGGCTGCAGGGACGTGGAGGTCCAGTAAGGAGGAGGGAGGAACGGCTGAGGCAGGTGACACGGAGAACACGTGCACTCAATCCGCCGGGTCCCGGCCTGGCGTGGACACGAAGTGATCGAAGCCCCCTGGAGCGAAGCAGTCAGGTGTCGATTGCGGGTCGGCGGGCCAATCGGCGGCACTCGCGCTTGAAGTGCGGGAAGATCTCCGTCGCGCGCGCCGGCTCCGGCCGCCGCGCTGGGCCGCCGGAGCCGGTCTGCGAGTCACTCGCCGGTAGGTTCCGCGTACATCGCGTCAACGACTCGCTGCATGTAGTCGGCGTCCGCGATTTGCGGGCGGATCAGCAGAGACATGCCGTTGAAGTAGGTCACAGGGTCGAGGCGCCAGCGCTCGGCCATCACCGCGGCGACCGTCGACATGTAGGCCTGCAGTTCCGGGTGATCGAGGATCGTGAACATCACCTAGCCGTCGAGCACGCCGCGCGCCAGGCCGACGCTGAAGCCAAAGGCCGCGAGCGGCACGGGCTCAGCTCGGCGGTTGTTGACAATCCGCGCGTCCCAGGCGCTGTGCACGGAGAGCGTCAGCGTGGCCCTGATGTCGCCCTCGTCCAGCCGAGCCGCGAGCTCGCCGCGCGCCGCCGCGGGATCCTCCGCCGACCATCGTTCGACATCGCCTCGATAGGTCTCCTCGAAGCCCTCGCAGCGCTCGTGCAGGCCGACGTTGTTCGGCTCGTGGATCACGCAGAGCGCCGTGCCCCTGATCTTACGGCGGTTGAACTCCTCGCCCGCGATCCGGCCCGCCTCGTGGTCGTCGAGCGCGATGTGCAGCACGGTGCCGATCTCGTCGGCCGCGTTGACGCCGGAGTTGAACGAGACGACCGGGATGTCGGCGGCGAGCGCCTCCTCGATCGCTGGCAGCAGCACCTCGGGTTCGACCAGGGTGGTGGTGATCACCGATGCGCCGCTGGCCACGCATTCGCGGATCGCTGCTGCCTGGCCGGCGACCTCACTGTGCGAACTGAAGTCGAGGCTGACGCCGAGTTGTGCGGCGGCCGCTGCGCTGATTTCGGACGAGAGACCCCAGAAGAAGTCCTCTTCGTTCTCGAACAGGGTGCCGCTGTGCGTGACCTGGCAGAATGGCGCAACGCTCGGCGCCAGGTGCTGGTCGAGCAACTCGATCCAGTAGGTGACCCAGGGCCGGTTGCGGGCCCGCTCGCGCACCTCGAGCGCCAGGATCGTCGTCGGCACGCTCGTGGTCAGCATCGCGACGGGCACCTGCACCGCCATTCGCGCCCGCAGCTCCGAGCGCAGGTCGTCCCAGTCGTCGTGTTCGACCCGTACCACTGGTCCGCGATAGCTCGATTCGAGTCCGTCGCAGAGCGCCTCGATGCCATCGTCGTTCGGATCGATCACGCAGAGGAAGCGCCCCGGTACAAGTTCGGGGTGGTCGGGGTCGGTGAATCGGGCATTGTAGCGCTCGCCGATGCCGGCGCCGGCGTCAACGAGATAGTCGTAGTAGACAGTTGCGGCGCGCTCCTCGCGGGACGCCACCTCGACCTCGACTTCGATCGTGATCGGCTCGCTCTGGTGCAGCGCACCGACCTCGGCATCTGGCGTCAGAAAGCGGTTCTCAGGCCGCTGCGTCTCGCCCC
>VXTH01000055.1:0-6847 GCA_009837565.1 Chloroflexota bacterium
TCTCCGCGGGAGCGACCACCTCGCTGTCCGGGCCAGCCGAAAGCTCAGCCGCGACGAGCAACTCGTCGGGAAGCTGGGGGCGACCATTGTGCGCAAAGCGCTCGATGACATCCCGCTGTGGCGTGGAAACGAACACGTCCCGGTCAGGACGCTCGTCGACGATTTCGCGCAGCAGCTCTATCTGCCCCGACTGGCGGGTCCCGGCGTCCTAATCGAGGCGTTGCGCTCCGGTGTGGCGACGCTCACCTGGGAGCTCGACACATTCGCCTATGCCGAGTCGTTCGATGCACAAGATGGACGTTATCCGGGCTTGTTGGCCGGGGCGCAAGTTGCTCTGTCGCCGGACGATTCCGGAGTCATTGTCAAACCCATCGCCGCACAGAATCAGCTGAAGCAGGAAGTCGAAGACGACGAACCGCCTGCACCTGAGGAAGATCCTGAGCAAACAAACACCGAATCGACTGGGGAGCCGTCTGCGCAGCTCCATCGCCGGTACCACGGCACTGTTCGCCTCGATCCGACAAGAGTCGGCCGCGATGCGGGTCAGATCGCGCAGGAGATCATTGCGCATCTAGTCGGGCTAGGCGGCGCGAGTGTGACGGTGACGATCGAAATCGATGCGGAGATTCCTGAAGGCGCAACGGACCACGTCGTGCGGACGGTCACAGAGAATGGACGGACACTGAAGTTTGAGCCGGGGTCGGGGTTCGAGCGGGAGTGATCGTTCGGCGCTTTTGGGCTGTCTTAGTTTGGTTCTGTGGGTCGGATGAGGCGCGAGGGGCGGGATTTAGGATGAAAGGCATCATTGAACGTGCTCCAGCAGCCCGTTTGCGCCAGCGCAGTCGTTGCAGACTGCGTACCAGGTAGTGTCGGCAGTCGGGAGAATGATTGTCTTGAAGATCCATCCGCAAGGGATCATCCCGTCTGGCCGGACGGGATGGATTGCTCGAGAGCAAACCACGCAACTCAAACCAGGGCCGAGGATCGGGACCGCTTCCGAAACTGGCTTCCTTGCCATTTGCTGCTCCTATGCACCGTTGTCGTCACCGCTTCGCGCTGGTCGGCGAGACCAAACGGAGTTCAGCGCAATGCCAACCACTTCGGCGATGATGATTCCACCACCTATCTCCGGCTGATTTCCGATCAGCGCCAGCAACACAGCGAATATCCCGATGATGGTGAGCATCAGAAGACTCGCCACCCTCTGGATCACGAGCCGCTTACTTGATTCCCTTACCTCCAAGACTGCGAGTTCATACGCCCTGCGGTCGTTCTCATGCCGATTGTCCTGCTCTTTCTCCACAATCTTCACGTGTCGATCAGCAAAACCGGGAAGGATTTGCTCGTACTGTTTAGTGTCCTCCGGTGAAGGCAATGGCCCTTCGGTGCTTTGAATCCTGAAGGACTGCGTAATCTGGACGCGTTCTTGCTGCTCGTGCTCATCCTCAGCTATGGAGTCGGCCTCCAGTGCCTGCTCTACGTCAGCCTGTGGTCGGACTCCGCCCTCCAGTCGCTGATCGCGGTCATTCATGAGCCTCGGCACTCCTCGCGAGCATGTCCGAGCGTCGATTCAGGAATTCGGCGAACATTTCTGACAGTCTCTTGCGATCCCCAGCCAGATCCGTGTGCCATGGTTCGCGGGATGAGGCAGAGAAATGGATGGAGCAGTCCATGACATCGCGCCCAGAGAGGTCCATGAGGTCCAAGTCGAAGTAGTCGTCGACCCAGACGGTTCTCGTTCGCGTGTACTCCAAGGATTTGCAGAGCGCCCTTGAGTTGGAGCTGGAGCGCATCAAGAGGATCGACAAGGCGTCCGACTTGCTGGCCCCGAAGTGCTGTTGCCCTTCATCCTCCAGACTCGCCACCTTTGCGAGACCTGACGCGTCTCGCATCTCGTCAAGTTGCTGTTCCTCGTCCATGCCCGATCTCCGATCGTCCGCCCAGTGTCGCTGTAGGCGCTTCTTCCAAGGACATCCTATCGCGTGGACAAGTGCACCGCGCTTTTCTGTCCGTAAACGGACTGGAGGCCTAGGCGATTCCAGGCAGATTAGGGTGCCAAAGGCGATGGGCAAGGCCGGTCCGTAGGGCATCGCGCAGTCGCATAGGCGGAGGCGAGCGACCACCAGACCGTGTGTGGGAACGACGGGTTCGAGCGCGGCTACATCGTCGAGACCTCGTGGATGGTGCATCGAAGGAAGCGACGCTCCAGCGGCCTCGGTCAACGGCAGTCCCGCACGAAGTCAGTCAAAGGCCGGACCGGCGTTACGAGATTGTTCGAGCGCCAAGCGGGACCAGACGGCCCGCGTTCGGCGAGGGTGTAAGCGTTCGAAACGAAGAGCGGCACTCTGACATGTGTGCTGTCTTGCCCCGCGCTGGCGACTGTAAGGAAGTCGTCGGCGGCCAACTTGTTCTCAAATGCGACGAGCAACAGGGGAGTCGCGCCGTGATCCTCGAGCGTCCGCTTCGAGCTGTAGTGTCGATCGAACTCGACGGCGGGCTCCAGGCGCCGGGTAAGTGCATCAGGATTGCGTTCGACAAGGTCGCGTCATGTCGCCTCAGTCCCTGACGTCAGTGCGCCTCCTCTAGGATTGGTCCGATGAGCCGCCTCGCATCGGCGTCGAGCCTCCTGTTGGCCAGCGGGTCTTCCGCGAATTGTCGCAGTGGAACTCGACCGCCAGGGGCGTTTCGTCGCGCAGGCGCAGCTGCTCGCCGACATCGACGCTTCGTCGCTCCTTAGTCAGCTTGTCTTCGACGCTGCGGTAGCGTTAATGCAGTCCACGTGCGAATGCCCGATGCACCGCAGAGATGAAGGCGGGCGTGAGGATGGTCTGCGGTGAAGCTCCTTCTTCCAATCCCAACGGCTCGTCGCGCACGTCGATGACGTTCACCGCCTTCGAGGCCGAATAGAGCACGGGTCGGATCGAGAGCATGGGACGAATCCAGATCGAGACTTCGCCGAAAACGAGCGCCCCGACGGTGGAGCCTGACGTAAGGACGTAAACATCAGGTGTGCCGGAGGCTGCTGAGATGCGAGGGTCGGAATCGTGGCGGCGAGCCCATCCATTCGCCGCGCTTCGAGCTATTGCTCGATCTCCGGAAGTGTGCGGTTTGGACCGAAGCTGACGCCCGGCGTCGATGTCCAGCCGTGCTTGTCACGTCCGAGCCAAAAGCGATTCTTGCTCTTGATATGATCTGCGAGGAATGCGATCACAAACAGCAGCGTGGGTACGAAACTGGGGTCATACCTGTCGATTAGGAAGCCGCCAACTTCGAGTCCAACTGCAGCCAAGACGGCACATATCTCGATCCAAAATGAACAGTGATACACCCTGGCACGTGCCACGTGAAGCCGTGACAGCCACCTGTCGAGACCCTCGTCGCTGCCGATTTGGTCGGTGTCGAGTTCTCGCCACACAAACTCATCCTTGCTCCAGCTCCCTTTAATGAGACGCCAATAGAAGGTCATCACGAGTAGCCTCTCTCACTCCTTGGGTAATCACTTTCGCCGGACATCTCTCCCGGTGAACCAGTTTCTTCCCCGCGCAGATTATGCGAGAAGGATTCGCACCACTCATTCGTTGTCTGATCCCTAGGCTGGGCCGAGAGGGCCGCGCTGCGCGAGCGGTCGTCGGTCCGAGAAGAAGAGCGGCGCGCCGACCCGTGTCCGCGCCTGCTCTTGCCGCGCAACTAGCAGGAGGAGGTCGGTCGCGAGCGGATCTTCGAACGCGCCCGGGAGGAGCGGCGGCGCTCTGCGACGCTCAAGCTGCTGCATGGACGAGCGACAGGGCAGTTTGGGTGAGGGCTTAGCGGACATCGTTGCCGACTGCGAGGCTGAACAGGCGCTGTGTGACGAGCAAGAGGCGGATCACGAAACGATATCGACTCCACCATCTTCAGAAACAACGGCGGCCAGGGCTGGTGCCTTGCGCTTGACTGAATCGACGTACCGGATCGCGGAGTTGAACCGTGCGCCGCGTGCTGGATCCCCTCTGTTGGTTGCGTCACCATCTAGGATCACGCCGATCGCGTGGCAGTACCCATGAGAGTCGATCAAGATCGCGCCGTCGATCGGCGTCAGATGGTTTAGCAGCTTGTCGTCCAGCAGACGTGGCTCGATGGCAGTTGCCTGCGAGGACAAACGCTCGACCTCAGACTTGGCATCTGCCGAAATCACGAGCATCGTTCCGTGGGCTTCAGATGATGCCTGCTCGACGAGCTTGCAGAGGCGGTCCACCTCTTGAGTGCCTGTGCTGGGGAACTTGTTGGCGATCAGCTCACGGAATCTAGCCTCGTTGAAGGCAGCCGTCGGCAAGGACGGCAATCCGTAACGAACGGTCATCAGATGACGATCGTAAGACCAAAGTTCCCAACGATGATGCGCGACGATCCTGACCTCGAAGACCGTCTCGTCACCGCCCGAATCGAGGGCCAGATCCGTGAGTCCCGTTAGCTCGGATCCCTGGGACATCAAGGAGATATCGTCGAACGCGAGCTGCAGGAGCTTTCTCGCGGCCCGGTATTCGTACAGTTTCACTGGTTCACGCAGCTTGACGACTTGACTCCGCTGGGGATGGTCTTCAGGCGCGAATAAGATTCGTCCCCTGCCCTCCGCGCGCTCGTACCGCATTGAGGAGATAGCCGAGCAATCCCTAAAGAGCCCGTGTCCCATCACCAGTGACGTATCGCTCATGCGCCATACCATGCCGCGCGCCAGTTCAGCTCCCGCGGCGCGGAGCATGCCGTCCGTGTCTGCGCCGAATGGCATTGAGGGATCGTCCTTGCGCAGCTCCTCCTCTACATGCCCAACAAACTTGTGAGCGGCAGCATCGACGAGCGAGATAGGCACCGGGAATGAACGATCAGGGTGCAGAAAGACTCGGGATCGCCGAAGCTCCGGATAGGAAGAAGCGATGTCATCGCGAAGCATCAGAACCAGGCAGACAAGATAGTCATCGACCTGCGAGGGGATGGAGACATAGACGCGTCTTTTCTCGGGGATACCTGGATGCGTTGCAATCCTCATCCGAATGGCGTCACGGATTGCAACCTGAACCGCATGACCCTCTTGGTGCTCCGCTCCGCGATATTCGCTTACGAGCTGCTCCGCATCCTCGGCGATTCCGTGAAACTCGTCGGAGTGAATCCAGAAATCGCCCTCAGGTTCGACACAGGTGAAGTGTCGATCGGTTCGTCGTTTGTCGGTCAGCACACCGACCAGGAAAACCGATGGTTCGAGGCGCTCGTCGAGCTTGGCAAAGAGCTCCTTGGCGATTCCTTCCATGACGACTCGAAAATGAGCCTGCCACCTCCACATGAAGTACTTGATCGAGAGGGCCATCGATGCACGCTCCGATTCAACGTGAGTTCGGCTGCTCTGGTCGAGTAATCATCGCGGCAACTCCGATGGCAACCAGCGCGACCTGATTCACGACCTTGACAGCCTCGAAGCATCGTAATGCGACGCCGCCTATGCAGGCATCGTCTCTCGCGTGACGTCACTCCCATCGGCCGCACCTCCTCTTGCTCCAAGGAGGTTGACTGGTCGTGAGGACAGCGGAGTGCGCCAAGCGAAATCCCAGGCCCCGTGAATCCGTAGGCGCGGCCTGCTGGAGATCAACAGCTGGATCTCGGCCTGGGACCGCTGCATCTGGCTCCGAGCCAGGTTGCAGAAGTGATCGGAAGCGAGTTCGTCGTCGAACGCGACCAGGACGATTGGGGGAGCGCTGTGGTCCTCGACCAGCAGCCGGGACGAGTAGTAGCGCAAGTAAGGTGCGAGCCGCCGGGCCATTGTCGAAGGCCGGATCGCACGGCGTTCCCACTCCAGGAAGAACGGCTGGAAGCACCCCTCCCGTTGTAACACGCCGAACGCGTCTGGCTGGATCGAGCGCAGACGATCCTCGAAGCGAAAGTACCGCGAAGCTCGCTGGGGCGGGTCGAGTTGAACCAGATCCCAACCGCTGGATCGGGCCTGATCCGCCAGCGCCGCCAGGAACTCGTGCACGGCTTCGGAGTGGGCGAGATTACGCAGCAACTGGCGGGTCCTGGTTCCCCTGACGTTGCGCCACTTGAAGCCGGCCGCCGGCTCGATGAGCTCGACGCTCCAACGCTTGCGCAGTTCGCCGACCGAGGCGCGGTCGTGCCGAGCCAGTAGGGCCAGACCGCGATCCGAAAGCGCCAGGCGAGGGCGGCCAGCCATGGTGGGGCGGATGATCAGCCCCCGCTCCCCTGCTCGCCGCAGGAGTTCGCGCAGGCGCACGCGGCTCACGCCGAGCAGCGCGGCAAGGTGATCGAGCCGCAGCCAGGGCCAGTCGCCGATCAGGTCGAGACAGCGTTTCTCCGAAGGGCCCAGGCAGGCGGCCAACATCCAGTCGGGCGGCCTGTCGGCAGAGTATTCCTCCGCAGGCGGCGAGACGCGCACTAGCGGGCGCTCCGTCGGCCATGAGTTGTGGGGCCCGGCCAGGCCCAGAGCCTCGCGCAGGCTGAGCGCGACTTCCGCCGAGGGCGCGCGCCAGATGAGCGAGTCCAGCCCCGCCGTTACTGCGTCCCGCTCCAGTGCGAGGAAGCAGCGCTGTGGCATGGTCCGCAACCGCCGGGCTGTTTCACGCAGCCGAGTCTCGTCCGGGGCGAGCAGCAGAACGGCGGCGAACGCCGGTCCGTCGCGCAGGCGGGCGAGCCTCCTGGCGAGGGACCGGCGTTCGTTGATCCTGCCCAGGCGCGCGAGCGCTACCGTGCGACCGTCCGCTAACCGCAGGCAGAGATCGACCGGCAGCGCCCGGTAGCAGCGGATCTGGATCGGAAAGGCGATATCGGCCATCGTGCAGCAGAGCCGGTAGAGCACGGCGAGCGC
>VXTH01000110.1:0-6807 GCA_009837565.1 Chloroflexota bacterium
TCGATCACCTGAATCATGCCCAGGCGCACGCCCACGACCACCGCGAGTCCGATGAACAGGGCGACGCCCGCACGCATCCGCCAGGTTGAGACGGATTCAAACCCGCTAGCCGACGGCCGACTCGCCAACGCATCGCCCTTTCGTCGTCGTCATCTAGTCGATGATCAGAACGTCGAACATCGCGCCCATGACCGACTGACTGTCCATCGGCGTCGAGACAGGTGCAGCGCCGTTCGTCCGTTGGTCGGGTGGAAGGAATCTGGAAGGCAGGACTCTTGCCGGGGGCGGCTGCTGGACTTCGAGCACGATGGTCGGCCGAGCGGGAACCATGTTCAGTCGCTCCTCAGCCTGCTGTTTCACTCGAGCCAATGAGCCGAGCTGACCGATGTGCGCTGCCAGCGATCGGATCTCCGAGCGCAGCCGTTCACGCTCGGCCTCGAGGATTCGCAGCTCCGTGCCGCTCTCGGTCACGCTGGAAACGCGGATGACGGGAAGCGTCGCGGCAATGCAGAGTCCGAACACAGCCAGCCAGGCCCAGGCCGGCATGCGGCCGGTGTAGAGCGGGCGGCGCGGAAGGATTGGTCGAGGTTGGGCGTGATGCGAGTCACTGGCTGCGGAAGTGGGTAGCGACGCATCGAGCGTCGTGCCTGGCTTGGCCGTTGTCATTTGAACGCCGACAGCCGGAAGGATGTTCCCCTGCTCCGCTGCCATCGCGATTGCAAATCGCTTGCGGATGATTTACTGAAAAGTGCGCGGCGATGGCTCCAACCGCGGAAATGGGTCGTAGAGTGAAATGCAGACCCCTGCGTTGGGGGTCGGAATGCTCGGCAATCGTTGAGCGGATCGTGCGCGCAGACAGGGGGACGTGGCTCACGCTCGCCGTGGCCCAGGGCCACGGACAACCGTGTTCCAGTGGTTTGGCGGCGGGGCTTCTCCTTCACTGTTGTGGTTAGTTGGTAGTCCCCTGCACACGATCCGCTCAACGATCTCCGAGCGGTGCTGATTCTCGATCGGCGCTCCTGTTCCTTTTGCGTTCCGGGTGTTTGAGATTGGGTGCGAGACATCAAATCGCCTCCGCAGCCCGTAGCCGCGCGCTGCGTGCCCGGGGATTGCGCTCCAGTTCCGTCCTTGACGGCCGCATCACCCGACGACTCAGCGTCCGGAACGCCGGCTCACTTCCCGACGATTGCTCACGCAGGAACTGCTTGACGATCCGGTCTTCGAGCGAGTGGAAGGCAATCACCACCAGTCGTCCGCCGATTCGCAGCAGGCCGCGCACCTGAGCTAGGAATGCTGCCAACCGCTCGAGTTCGCGGTTGACCTCGAGTCGAATCGCCTGGAACACGCGCGTGGCAGGATGCACGCGGGACCCCGGACGGATTCCGACGGCGTCGACCACGCACTGCGCCAGTTGGGTCGTGGTGTCGACCGGGCGCTGGCGGACGATGGAGCGAGCGATCCGTCGCGAGCGACGTTCTTCGCCGTAGTCGTAGATCAGGTTGGCCAGCTCGTCGGCGGTCCACTCGTTCACGATCTGGTGGGCCGACACTGTCGGCGTACCTTCAGGGGGTCCCAGCTGCATGTCGAGCGGACCCTCGGCCTGAATCGAGAAGCCGCGTTCAGGGCTGTCGAGCTGCAAGGAAGAGAGGCCGAGGTCACAGAGCACGCCGTCGAACGGCGTCAAACCGGCATCCGTGGCCGTGCGCGGTGAGGCATCGAGCCAGGCGCGGCGCAATTGCACACGATCCCCGAATTGCATGAGCCGATTGGCTGCCTGCGACAGCGCGTCCGGATCGGCATCGGTACCGAGCAGTCGTCCGTCGGGGTCCGAGGCTTTGAGAATCGCTTCGGCGTGTCCGCCGAGGCCGACGGTGGCGTCGAGGTAGCGCTTGCCGGCCCCAACGTTCAGGAGATCGAGCGCTTCCTCCAGCATGACCGGACTGTGACCTGGCGAGGACGTCATGGCGAGTCCCCGGTGTAGTTCGATGGCTCGAGGCTGTCGGCAAGGGCCTGTAGCAATTCCCCGTATGACTCGTCGATTTCCGCTTGTTCCGAGTGCCACGCCTCCGAGTTCCAGATCTCGAGATACTCGCCCATGCCAACGATCGTCGTGTCGCCGGTAATGCTTCGTTCCTCGCGCATCTGGGGCGGGATCAGGATTCGACCTTGACGGTCGGTCTCGACGCGGCGCACGCGTCCGAAGAAGCTGCGCGCGAGCCGTCGCGCTGCAGGGCGCAGCTTGTCGTTCACGGTGCGGATCTGCTTCTCGGCCTGGTATGCCTCCGGCGTGTAGAGCTCGAGCTGGCCCTCGGGTCCGGGCAGCAGATAGCCGCCGTGCTCGAACAGCCCGCGATAGGCAGAGGGAATCGCCAGACGACCACGGTCGTCCAGACGATGTTCGTATTCCCCGGTGAAGTCGACCGTCGCCACGTGAGAAACCCCTGTTGCTCTCTGTAGTCAACCTATGTCGCCTGCCCCACTTTTCCCCATTTCTGGGGACACCTCGCACTCTAATCACATAAGGACAGGGATTTCAAGACCATAATCAGGGAATTCACGCCCAGATCCTGGATCTGGAGCAACTCGTCTGCTTGCCAGGCGCGAGTTGGAGCCAGAAGCCTCCCCAAGCTGGCAGTTCTGGTGGATAATGTGGATAGATTGCCCAGGTACGCCAAGCAGATCCCGATAGAACGCCAACCATGAATGAGAATCCGTCCGCCGCAGTGCTCACGCTTTCCGATCAGGGCGCAGCAGGTCATCGTGAGGACACGTCGGGACCCGCGATCCGCGAACGACTGGCAGAACTGGGAATCGCGATCGGCGATCACGCGATACAGTCGGACGATCCCGATGCAATAGCGGCGCGCCTGCGGGAGTGGGTCGCGCAGGGACTGGATCTGATAGTGACCACAGGCGGCACCGGCTTCGGCCCTCGGGACAACACGCCTGAAGCCACCAAGCGCGTGATCGAACGTGAAGCGCCGGGATTGGCGGAACTGATGCGCGCCGACGGCTTGAGCAAGACGCCGATGGCGGCCTTGTCGCGAGGCATCTGTGGGATCGCGGGCAGCACGTTGATCATCAATCTGCCCGGATCGGAGCGGGCGGTCCGAGAAAACCTAGATGCCCTGGCCCCTGTCCTGCCGCACGCGCTCCAACTGTTAGCCGGCGACACTGAACATTAGGCGCTAAGGCCCGTAGCCTGCCGCGCCTACACTGAAACCAATGGCTCAACGTACGATCGCCCGCAACGTCGCCGCAGCCCGTCAACGGCTGGCCGCAGAATCCGGGGCCGTGCTCAAGGACTGGGGCGGGCGACTACCCGTCGCCCTCGTCTATCCCAACAGCTACTACCTGGGCATGTCCAACCTGGGACTGCAAACGATCTACGGCTTGCTCAACCGGCGAGCGGAGATCGTCTGCGAGCGGGCCTTCTACGACCCGCCCCACAAGACGGAACGCGGCGATGACTCGTCCCTGGGACCGGTCACGATCGAGTCCCAGCGCCCGCTGGCGGATTTTCCCGTCGTCGCCTACACGCTGACCTACGAGATTGACTACTACCACGTCGTTCGTTCGCTCCAGGCGGCGCAGATTGAGCCGCTCAGCATCAACCGAGACGACGGCGATCCACTGATCATCGCCGGCGGCGCAGCGGTGATCACGAATCCACTCCCGCTGGCCGACTGCTTCGACGCCTTTGTCATCGGCGAAGCCGAGCCGATTCTCGATCAGCTCATCGAGACATTGAGTGAGTACGCCTACAGCCCGCGAGCCGATCAGCTCGATGCTCTCGCCAGAATTCCTGGTGTGTTTGTCCCGGCGCTGGGGGCCGGCTCGGGCGTCGAACGCCAGTGGGTTCGAGACATCTCAACAACCGAGGCGATGTCACTGGTCCTGACCGACGAGACCGAGTTCAACCAGATGACCCTGATCGAAGCGGCTCGCGGCTGCGGTCGCGGCTGCCGATTCTGCATTGCCGGCTACGTCTTCCGGCCGCCTCGATATCGGCCGCTGGAGTCCCTGCTCAACCAGGTCGAGACGGGCCTCGAGCGCAGTGACCGGGTCGGTCTGTTGGGGGCGGCCGTGGCCGACCATCCGCAGCTCGCAGAGCTGGCAATCGAGGCGGATCGCCTGGGCGGCCGCGTGTCCGTGTCCTCGCTCAGGGTCGACAACCTGGCGCCCGAACTGCTCGACGTATTGTCCCGCGGCGGGACGCGAACCGTGACCCTGGCGCCAGAGGCAGGCTCCGAGCGCATGCGCCAGCGAATTAACAAGGCGGTGTCGGAGGAACAGATCATCGAGGCGGCGGACAAGGTCGGCGCGGCCGCGATGAACCGGCTGAAGCTGTACTTCATGATCGGGCTGCCAGACGAAGAGGATGAAGACGTTGAAGCGATGGCGAACTTGGGGGTTGCCGTGAAGCAGCGCCTCGACGCGCATGGACACGGGACCGAGCTGGTCATGTCAGTCGGGCCGCTCGTCCCGAAACCGGCGACCGCGTATCAGGAACTGGTCCAGTCAGACGCCGGCCTGGTCAAACACCGGCAGCGGATCTTGCAGTCGGCATTCCGCAAGACGGGGATCCGGCTGCGCGGCGACAGTCCGACCTGGGCGCGGATTGATGACATCTGTTCACGCTCCGATCAGCGCCTGGCCCACGCGATCCTCGAAATGGAAGCCCCCTCGGCACGTGAGTGGATGCGCGCCGCGGGCGAGTGGAATCTAGACGGTCCATTGCCCTGGGGCAGCGGTCCGGTCCCATGGTCGGCGGTGGAGACCGGCATCACCGCACGGTTCTTCGAGCGTGAGTTGTCGAAGCACCGGCGCGAGAAGTCGACGATCGCGTGTCCGCCTCCCGAGATCGGCTGCAACATGTGCGGCGTCTGCGGCGGCAACGAGATTCCTTCGTACACGCCCACGTTGCCTCTCGGTGATCAGAGCGTCGTGGCCCTTGAAGCGGTGGCCGGAGTCTGAGGTGTCCGTCGCGGCCAATCTCGATCGGGTCAGACAGCGGATCGCCGACGCCTGCGCCCGGGCCGGCCGCGAGCCCTCCCAGGTCACCCTGATCGCGGTGTCCAAGTCCTTCCCATTCGCCTCAATTGCAGAAGCCGCGGCATGCGGGCAGCGGCAGTTTGGCGAGAACCGCGTGCAGGAGGGACTGACCAAGATTGAGCAGATCGAGCAGACCGCACAGCTAGAGTCGGATATCGACATCCACCTGATTGGACACTTGCAGCGCAACAAGGCGCGCCACGCCGGAAAGTTCGCCTCAATCCAGTCGGTCGACACGGTGAGGCTGGCCGAGGCGATCTCCCGCCGGCTCGATCGCGAACTGCCGATCCTGCTGGAAGTCAACGTCGGACAGGAGGCCACGAAGCATGGCTTCATGGTCGAGGAGGTGCCGACGGCGCTCGAGCAGATCCAGGCATTGCCACACCTTCGCATCGACGGTCTGATGACGGTCGCGCCCGAAGTCGCGGACCCTGAAGACGTCCGTCCGGTGTTCGACACGCTGCGCCGTCAAGCTGAGCAGTTGCGTCTTCCAGAACTCAGCATGGGCATGACCAACGATTACGCTGTAGCCATCGAGGAAGGCTCCACGATGGTCAGGATCGGACGCGCCATATTCGGTGACCGGCCGGAGGCGGGAGGATGACGAAGATCGCCGTTGTCGGCGGCGGGACGATGGGCGTCACGTTCATCCGGGCGGTGACCAACTCCGGGATCGTCGATCTGTCCGATCTTGCCGTCTGCGAGATCGTTCCCGAGCGCCGTGAGTGGTTGGCGGCCGAGTTTGATGGCCTGTGCGTGACTGCAGATCTTGCAGAGGCCGTCGACCTGTGCGACGCCATATACCTCTCGGTCAAACCGCAGGATCTGAGCACGTTGGCCCGCGACAGTGGGGCGCAGTCGCGGCTCCTGATTTCCATCCTCGCCGGCTCTACGATCAGTGAAGTACAAGCGTCAACGGGGGCTGAACGGATCATTCGCGCAATGCCCAACACGCCGGCGCAAATCGGCAAGGGGTTTACTGCCTGGACAGCCACGGACGGCGTCACCGCGGAGGAACGCCAGCTCGTCAGCCGCTTGCTCGACGCCATGGGCGAGCAGTTGTACGTCGCTGATGAGTCAACCATCGACAAGATCACGGCGGTTTCGGGCAGTGGACCGGCATACGTGTTCCTGATCATCGAGGCCATGATTAACGCGGCGGTCAACATTGGCCTGCGTCCGGACGACGCGCGTCGGATGGTGTTGCAGACCGTGATTGGATCGAGCGAGTTTGCTCAGCACTCCGGTGAGCACCTGGCGACGCTCAAGGATATGGTGACATCACCGGGCGGCACGACGGCAGCCGGGCTTCAGGTGCTTGAGCAGCGCGCCGTGCGATCGGCATTGATCGACGCCGTTGCCGCCGCACACCGGCGGGCCGAGGAACTGGGTCGGCAATGAGCGAAGTCCTGTTCGTCATCGGCACGGTGATCCACATCTACTCCTTCATTCTCCTGGGCCGGGTGCTGATGAGCTGGATCCCGATGTTCACCAATCGACCCCTCGATCCGTCGAATCCCTTGGTCAAGATTCTGTTGGATGTCACCGAGCCGGTTCTCGCTCCGCTGCGGCGATACCTGATGATCGGAATGATCGACCTATCGCCTCTGGTCGCACTGATCGGGCTGCAGATCCTCGGCAACGCGATCCTGAGCAGCGCCTGACTCGCCTCGAACCTCGTCCGCCGGGTTCTTAGATCGTTTGCTTGACTTTGAGCCGACCCTTCGGTAGCGTGCGCAGCACGGACGTTCG
>VXTH01000080.1:0-6753 GCA_009837565.1 Chloroflexota bacterium
CCAGCGAGCCGGCGACATCGCCGCCATCCTGACCACCATGCAGACCCACGACGTGCTCTTCATTGACGAGATCCACCGAGTCCCGCGCGCCGCCGAAGAGGTGCTCTATTCCGCCATGGAAGACTTTCAGCTCTTCATGATGATCGGCAGCGGACCGGCCGCGCGGAGCGTCCAGCTCTCGGTCAAGCCCTTCACCCTGATCGGCGCCACCACCCGCTACGCGATGATCTCGCCCCCGCTCCGAGACCGCTTCGGCATGGTCCAGCGCCTGGACTTCTACAGCACCGAGGAACTCGAACAAGTCATCGTCCGCTCGGCCGAGGCGCTCGAGATCGAGCTGGAGCCGGCCGGCGCCCGCAACCTCGCCGAACGCGCCCGGGGCACCCCGCGAATCGCCAACCGACTGCTCAGGCGAGTCCGCGACTTCGCCGAAGTCCGCGCCGACGGCATCATCACGGACTCGGTAGCCGACGAGGCGCTGCGCGGTCTGCGCGTCGACGAGCTCGGCCTCGACGAGCACGATCGAGGTCTCTTGCGCGCCCTGATCGAGGGCTTCAACGGCGGTCCCGTCGGCCTCGACACCCTCGCCGCCGCCGTCGCCGAGGCCGCCGACACCGTGATGGACGTCTACGAGCCCTACCTGATCCAGCTCGGCTTCCTCGCCCGAACGCCGCGCGGCCGCGTCGCCATGCCCGCCGCCTGGAGTCACCTCGGTCTCACCCCGCAGGCATCCGCCCCCGACCAGGGAACCCTCTTCGAGACGCAGTCCGGTTAGCAAGGGCCTCTCGCCCTCGGCTCGCGGTTGAAATGGCAAGTTTCACTGGCCATACTGCCTTCAGCGAGATGCCGAACTGTTCGGTCCGGCGAAGGAAATGAGTCTCTGATGAGCGAGCGAAGCTACTGGCAGCGGATGCGGCGTCGGTCAATGAGCCGGCGGTCGCTACTGCGAGCCTCAGCCCGCTCAGGCGTGGGCGCGGCCGGGTTGGCCCTGGTCGTCTGCGGCGGCGACGACGATGACGATCAGCCGGCGGCGGCGGAGGCGCAGCAACAGGACCAGCCACAGCAGCAGGCGATGCAGCAGCAAGACGCCGACCAGCAGGCCATGCAGCAACAGCAACAGGAGCAGCAGGCCGCCGTTGCACAGGCTGAGCAGCAAGAGCAACAGCAGCAGGCCGCCCAGGCAACCGGCGGTCCGCGTCGCGGCGGCACCCTGCAGCACAGCTGGTTCGAAGACCCGCAGGGCGGCTTCGACCCCCACATCGGCATCACCGGCGGCGACGCACTGGGCTACTGGGTTCACATCTACGACCGGCTGCTGGGCTTCGACGACCAGGCCCGCGTGATCCCCATGCTCGCCTCAGCGATCGAAATTCCCGACGACGTGACCTACCTGTTCACGATGCGCGAAGGCGCGATCTTCCAGGACGGCGCTCCGGTCGACGCCAACGCGGTGCAGCTCAACATGGAGCGCATCCGCGACGTCAAGGACCTCGCCGGCGGCACCCGAAACCGCGGCGGCATCCAGTACGCCGACTTCTTTGAAGCGACCGACGATTCCACCTGGAAGCTGGTCAACGGCGAGCCCTTCGGCCCGACCCTGGCCTTCTTCCAGCAATTCCCCGGAACCGGCCTGCTGATCTCGCCGGAACACTTCGACACCGCCGTCACCAACCCGGTCGGCGCCGGACACCTCAAGCATGTCGTGCACGAGCCCGGCGAGCGCTGGGTCGGGGAGCGCTGGGACGGTTACTGGGACAACGACAACGTCCACCTCGACGGTTTCGTGCAGAACATCATCCCGGACCAGAACACGGCCTGGAACGCCTTCCTCAACGGGGACATCGACATCGATGCCCCGACTGGCGGGGTCAACTCTGATCTGCAGGCCGAGCTCGAGGCCGACGGCATGAAGGTCATCCGCGGTACCGCGCAGACCTGGACACAAACCTGGTTCAACCTGAACCCGAACGCGCCAACTGGCGATCTGCCCTTCAACGCCTTCCGCGATCCGCGCATGCGCCACGCCTACAACCGGGCCCTTGATCGACAGGCGATCAACGAAGTCGCCTGGGAAGGCCTGGGCGCGCCCTCGCGCGCGCCGGTCTCCGTCGAGAGCTGGGCGCTGGCCAAGGACGCGAACTACTACCCCGGCCACGACCTCCAGGTAGCCCACGAACTGATGGACGCCGCCGGCTACGGCGACGGCATCGAGGGCATCCACCTCAGCTACATCGCCGAGTTCCAGACGGTCGTCACCGAGCCGGTCAACTCGCAGATGCGCAACGCCGGCATGGAGATGGAGTACATCAAGGGCACCGAGGCGGAGATTATCCCGCGCCTCCTCGCCACCCAGGACTGGACGATCGGGACGCTGTCCTGGGAGTCGCCGTTCGATCCCGACCCGGTCCTGCGTCCCTCCTTTGAGGGTCTGCAGAACTGGATGTACGGATCGCCCGAAGGCGGCCCGCGCACCGGCCGCGCCAGCACGGCGGACTATCCCAACGACCAGGTGCTGGCCAACCTCAACGCGACCGAGCAGTTGGTCTGGGACGCCGCGGTCCCGGCCAGCCAGGATGACCGGGTGCCGCTCTATCAGAAGGTCTGGGAGGCCGAAGAGGAACACATGTGGTTCCCCTATATCGCCCAGTGGCCGGCCAACTGGGTGGCCCAACCGCATGTTGAGAACTTCGAGATCATCCCCTTCTTCGGCTTCCCCAAGGGAATGAGCTTCAAGGGCATCTGGTTCAACAACGTCTGATTGGAGGCGGGAGAAGGTCCGCCAAAGATCTCCCCTCCCCGCCTGCGCGGGGACAGGCTCTTGCGGGGGAGATGTCGCGGAGCGACAGAGGGGGCTCCCGTCGCAGGGTGCTTGCGCAACGTTCCGGGCGGCCCCCTCCGCCCCTTCGGGGCACCTCCCCCAAGGGGGAGGTCTGATCTGAGGGGCTGATCGGCGATGCTGCGCTACATCACGACGCGAATCGTCTCCTCGCTGTTCATCCTCTGGGTGATCAGCGTGCTGGTCTTTGCGCTGATGAACATCTTGCCGGGCGACCCGGCGGCTGGCATCCTCGGCGTCGAAGCGACCCCCGAGCTGATCGAAGCAACCAAACGTCGGCTCGGACTCGACAAACCACTGCCCGAGCGTTACGGACGCTGGATCTGGAACGCCCTGCAGGGTGATCTCGGCACCTCGCTAATCGGCGAGGTCTCGATCAACCAGTACTTCGAGCGCCGCGTCCCGGCGACCATGCAGTTAGGCATCCTCAGCCTGATTGTCGTGATCGCGATCGCGATCCCGGTTGGTGTGCTGTCGGCGCTGCGCCCCGGTTCCAAGAAGGAGGTCGGCGCCAGCACGCTGATGATTGTCGGTAACTCGATCCCCGAGTTCCTGACCGGGATCGCGCTGGTGATCGTCCTCGGCCTGGAGTTCGGCTGGTTCCCCATATTCGGCTATGTGCCCTTCTGGGAGGATCCGGCCGAGAACATGAAACACATGGCCCTGCCCGTCATCGCCGTCTCGCTCACCGCCACGACGCTACTCATGCGGCAGACTCGCTCGGCCATGATCAACGTACTGACCGACGACTACATCCGCACAGCGCGCGCCAAAGGTTTGCGCGAGCGGATCGTGATTGTCCGCCACGGACTGCGTAACGCGCTGATCCCAATCGTCACGGTGTTCGGCTTCCAGGCAGGCCTGATCTTCTCCGGCGCCGTGATCACCGAGACGGTCTTTTCGATTCCCGGCATGGGCCGGCTATTCGTCGAGGCCGTCGTCCAGGAGCGAGACTACGCAGTCACGCAGAACGTGACGATGTTCTTTGCCGTCTCAGTGATCCTGGTCAATCTGCTGATCGATCTGTCCTATCCGTTCCTCGATCCGCGCATCCGCATGGGAGCGGAGGCCAGCGAATGACGGCGATCGTCCAGTCTTCGGAAGCGCCGCAGGGCTTGTTGCAACGATTCCGCAACCTGGGTGTGTTCCAGGAGGCGGCGCCGATCATCCGCGTGTTCGTCCGCAACCGACCTGCGGTTGTGGGCGCGTTTCTGCTGTTCGGATTCGGCATCGTGGCCGCCTTCGCGCCGCTGATCGCGCCCGCCGATCCGTTGACCACCAACCTCAGGCTCGAATCCGTCTTCCAGCCGCCAAGCTGGGACCACATTTTCGGTACCGACGCCCAGGGCCGCGACGTCCTCAGCCGCACCCTCTACGGCGCGCGGATCGCCTGGCAAATCGTGCTGGCCGCGATCGGCGTGGCGATCGTGCTAGGCGTGCCCTTAGGGCTGATCTCCGGCTACATCGGCGGCAAGCTCGACGAGCTGATCATCATGCGCATCGTCGACGCACTCATGGCCATGCCCGGCCTGATCCTGATCCTCGCCGTCACCGGAGCCCTGGGGCCATCGATCACCAACTCGATGATTGTGATCGGCATCGTCTGGTCCCCCGGCTATGCCCGCTTAACTCGCGGGATCATCGTGTCGATCCGCAACGATGTCTATGTCGACGCCGCCCGGGCGCTCGGCGCGACCCCCTGGCGGATCATGTGGCGACACCTGTTGCCCAACGCGGTCGCCCCGATCATGGTTCTCGCCTCGCTCTCCGCTGCGGGCATCATCCTCGTCGAGGCCGGACTCAGTTTCATCGGCGCCGGCGTGCAGCCGCCGACGCCGGCCTGGGGAGGCATGGTCTCCGAGGCCTACAAGACCCTGATCCGCAGAAACGGATGGCCAATGATCGGCCCCGCCGCCGCCATCATCCTGATGGTGATCGCCTTCAACTTCGTCGGCGACGGCATCCGCGACGCGTTCGATCCGCGCCTGCGCAACGTCCGCTAGCTCAAACCGGGTTCGAAGGACAGAGAACTCAGTCGAGCGCCGCTGCCGGCTCCGGCGGTGCCGCCGTCCCGTTGCGGCCGTTCGAACTCGTCCGCTCCCGCATCCGGTCCAGCACTGCCAGCGCCGCGTCCTCGTCGAACTCCACCGATTCCTGGTCTGCGTACATCATCCGGTACAGCCTGGCGTAGTGACCGTCTTGCGCCAGCAGATCCTCGTGTGAGCCCTGCTCGAGGATCCGCCCGTACTCCAACACGATGATTCGGTCGACCGACCGAATCGTCGACAGACGGTGCGCAATCACAAACGCCGTGCGACCCTTCAACACCCGAGCAATCGCCTGTTGGATCAACGCTTCGGTCTGTGAGTCAACGTTCGCCGTCGCCTCATCCAGCACCAGAATCCGCGGATCGCTCAGGATCGCCCGCGCAAACGCCACCAGTTGTCGTTGACCGATCGACAGGTTCTGCGCCCGTTCTGCCAGCAGGGTGTCGTAGCTTTGCGGCAGCCGCTCGATCCACTCATCCGCGCCGACCACTTTGGCCGCCGCGATCGCCTGCTCGCGCGTCGCCTCGAGGTTCCCGTACAAAATGTTGTCCAGCACCGATCCCGAGAACAGGAACGGATCCTGCAGCACCACACCCACGCGTTGAACTAGCGACGCTCTAGTCACCTCGCGCACGTCGTGCCCGTCGATCCGGACCGCGCCTTCAGTCACCTCGTAGTTCCGCGTGATCAACGAGGTGATCGACGTCTTGCCCGCCCCCGTCTCACCGACCAGCGCCACCGTCTCGCCCGGCTGCACTTCCAGATCAAGGTCAAACAGCACCCGAACCCCATCGACGTACTCCAACGACACGTTGTCGAAGTGCACGTGTCCGGCAATGTCGGGCAGGTCCCTTGCTTCGGCCGAGTCCTCGATCTCCGGGTCGGTGTCCAGCACTTCAAACACCCGCTCGGCGCCGGCCATCGCGCGCTGGAACATCGTGTACTGCAGCACCAGGTCGCGCACCGGATCGAGGAAGCGCTGAATCCCGATCGCAAATGCGACGATCCCGGCCACGCCCGCCGCCTCCTCCAAGCTGCCGTTCGTCAATCGAGCCACCGCAATCGCAATCACGATGGCGGTCGCGACCGCGATCAGGATCTCGACCAGCGGCATGATCGCCGCCGAGAGCAGACCCGCACGCCGAGTCGCGCGCAGATTCCAGTTGTTGATCCGGTCGAACCGTCGCGCGTTCTCCGACTCGCGATTGAGACTCTGGACCACCCGAACACCATTGAGGTCTTCATTCAGCGTCGAGTTGACCGCCGCAATCGCGACCCGGGTCTCCAGGAACGCCTTCCGCGCCCGACGGCTCCAGAACGCCATGCAGACCACCAGGATGGGCAGGATCGTGAACGTGCCCAGCGCCATCTGCCAGTCGATGTAGAGGAACACTCCGATCATGATCAGCAGACCAAAGATGTCGCCAATCACCGTCAACACGCCCGACGTCAACATCTCTTGCAGTACCTGCACGTCCGACGTCACCCGAGACATGATCGCCCCGACCTCGCCCCGGTCGTAGAACCGATGCTCCAGCTTCATCAGGTGGTCAAAGACCTCCTGCCGCATCTTCCTCAGGATCGGATGGCCCACGTTCGCCATCAGCCATTGACGCACGAACTCGCTGCCCCACGACACCAGCACCACGATCCCGAACAGCACCGCGATTCGATCCAGCGTCGCGATCACGCCGTTGTCCAGCGCGCCCTGCAACGCCTCGTAGACCACCAGCACCTGGACGCTTTGCGCCACCGCAAAGATCGCGTTGGCGATGATCGCCGCGGCCAGCCGCTTCTTGTGCGGTCCGATGTAGCGTCCAAAGCGCCGCACCAGCTTCGGGTTGTACAGCGTTCCGTATTCCTTGTCCC
>VXTH01000008.1:0-6739 GCA_009837565.1 Chloroflexota bacterium
CGATGGACCGTCTCGCTTGGCCTGGCGCCGTGAGACAGCCAGTGCTTGACTCGTTCTGCATCAACGCTAAACGTCGCTGGCTCGGTCAGGGGATCGTAGTAGCCGAGCTTCTCCACGAAGCGTCCGTCGCGCGGTTTGCGCGAGTCCTGAACGACCACTCGATAAAACGGGCGCCCCTTGCGCCCGTGCCGGGCCAGTCGGATTTTCAGCATGTGTTCAACTCTGTCTGCATGTCGCTGTTCGCTGTCAGGTATCGATCCAGCGTAGACGCAACCAGCAACTCGCGCTGTCGCCTTAGTGACGGGCGAGGGGCGTGCGTGCGCCGGGCATACCCGGAACCCGGCCCGAGGCGATGTCCTTCATGATCCCCTTGGCCTGTTTGAACTGATTGAGGAGCTGGTTGACCTCCTGAGGGGAGGTGCCGCTGCCGCGGGCGATCCGCCGGCGTCGAGATCCATTGATCATGTCCGGCTTTCGCCGTTCCTCCGGCGTCATCGAAAGCACAATCGCCTCGAAGTGCGAAAAGAAGTCGTCATCGATCTCGTCGACATTGATCTGATTCTTGATCGAGCTCAAGCCGGGGATCATGCTCACGATCTGCGAGATCGGCCCCATCTGGCGAACCTTGCTGATCTGCTCAATGAAATCCTCGAGGTCGAATTCACCGTCCTGCAACCGTCGCCGCCAGACCTTGGCGTCCTGGTCGCCGAACTCCTCAGAGGCGCGTTCGACGAGCGTGGACATGTCGCCCTGGCCGAGGATGCGGCTGGCCAGTCGATCGGGGTGGAACTGCTCCAGGGCGTCGGGTCGTTCGCCCACGCCGAGAAACTTGATCGGCGCGCCGGTGACGGCGCGAATCGAGAGCGCTGCGCCGCCGCGCGCGTCGCCATCCATCTTGGACAACACGACGCCCGAAATACCGACGGCCTCGTCAAAGGCGGAGGCGGCGTTGACGGCGTCCTGACCTGACATGGCATCTGCAACGAGCAAGACCTCGGTCGGCTTGAAGCGGTCACGTAGTTCGGTGATCTCCGACATCATGTCTTCGTCGATGTGGAGCCGCCCGGCGGTGTCGACGATGACTGTGACGGCGCCGGTTTGCGCGGCACGCTCGAGGCCCTGCTCGACGATTGTGACGGGCTGCTCGTCCGCTCCGAGATCGAAGACTTCGATGTCGAGCTGGCGACCGAGGGCCTGGAGCTGGTCGATTGCGGCTGGACGGTACACGTCGGCGGCGATCAACAGCGGACGGTCACCGGTCTTTCGCGCTCGCAGGGCGAGCTTGGCTGAGGTGGTGGTCTTGCCGGATCCCTGCAAACCGACCATCAGGATGATCGTCGGACCCTGCGAGGCGCGCCGTAGGTTCGGCGACTCGGTTCCGAGCAGCGCAATCAGTTCTTCGTTGATGATTTCGACGACGCGGTTGAGCGGCGTCGGGGATTTCATCACCTCGTCGGTATTGGCACGACCGCGGACCGCCTTGATGAAGTCGCGCGCGACTTTGTAGTTGACGTCCGCCTCGAGCAAGGCCAGGCGAACCTCGCGCAGTGCCGCCTCGAGGTCCTTTTCGGTGATGGCGCCGCGCCTGCCGAGCGTGGCGAAGACGCCCTGCAACTTGCCACTCAGCGCATCGAACATCGCCATCGGACGGCCTTCCGAGTCGTTCGGTCAGGCGTTAACCGTAGCTAGGAGAGACCGGCCTCGGCCATCCGGACGCAGAGGTCGCCGACGCGGACGCTGTAGCCCCACTCGTTGTCGTACCAGCTGACGACCTTGACCTGGGTGCCTTCGAGGACCATCGTCGAGAGCGCGTCGATGATGGACGACGCGGGCGAGCCTTTGAAGTCGCTGCTGACCAGTGGCTCGTCGGTGTAGTCGAGGATGCCGTTCAGCGGCGATTCGAGGTCGGTGGCCGCCTTCTCGAATGCAGCGTTCAGTTCTTCGGCGTCGGTGGCGCGCTCGGCGTCGATCACGAGGTCGACGACGGAGACGGTGCTGGTCGGGACGCGGTAGGCCATCCCGTTGAGCTTGCCGTTGAGGTGGGGCAGAACGAGTCCGACGGCTTTGGCCGCGCCGGTTGTGGTCGGGATGATGTTCATCGCCGCAGCGCGGGCGCGTCGCAGGTCGCTGTGGACGGTGTCGAGGATCGCCTGGTCGTTGGTGTAGGCGTGGATCGTGGACATGATCCCGCTCTTGATTCCGACGGTGTCATCGAGCACCTTGGCCATCGGGGCCAGGCAATTGGTGGTGCACGAGGCGTTGGAGACGACGTGGTGCGAGGCCGGGTCGTAGGCGTCGTCGTTGACGCCAAGGACCATGGTCAGATCCTCGTTCTTGGCGGGCGCCGAGATTACGACTTTGGACGGTCCATGGTTCAGGTGGCCGCGCGCCCTACCGGCGTCGGTGAAGATGCCGGTGGACTCGACGACGATCTCGACGCCGTAGTCGCCCCAGGGGATTTGCCCGGGGTCGCGCTCGGAGATCACGGCGATGCGCTGGCCGTCGATCACGAGGTCGCCGTCGACGACATCGACCTCGCCCGGGTAGCGGCCGTAGTTGGTGTCGTACTTGAACAGGTGGGCGTTGGTTGCGGAGTCAGTGAGGTCGTTGATCGCGACCACTTCCAGGTCATCGCCGTGGAAGTCGAGCATGCCCTTCAACACCTGCCGCCCGATGCGGCCAAAGCCGTTGATACCAATTTTCGTCGTCACGAAGTTCTCCATGGTGTGTACGAGAGGATGAGTTCACTCGCAGGATCGCAGAGGGAGGCGGTGCGCTCAACCCTGGTGGATGCAAAGTGCCGGACCTTGTGTCGGTCCGAGGCACGGATAGCTGCCAGGGCGACGCGACGGGGATTGCCCGACCGCGGTAACGGAGGGCGTAAACGGGACGAGTCACAGCAGGATTCGCTTGGGGGCGCCGGAGGGTTGGCGGCGGTAGTTGTCGATGAGGAGGCGCTGGCGGCCCTGATCGATAATCCATCCGGCTCCGCAGCGGCGCTGGTCCTGGCGGATGGTCTGGCTCTGGCGGTGCAGGCGCTGGTACTCCTGCCGGTCTTCGGATTCGACTCCGAAGAGGCCGCTGCCGACGGCGAATCGGCATTGACGGTCCTGGATCACGATCTGCCAGCCGAACAGCAACTGCGCCCAGCCGAGGTGAAAGGCCTCATCGGCCCAGTTGACGAGGAAGCGCTTGTCGTGCGAGCCGTCGGCGGTGAGCAAGGCGGAGGCGCCGAAGTGAGATCGTGAGAGTTCCGAGACGGCCCGGTAGGCATCGGCCGTTTCAGGCGCCATCGCGATCGTCTGACCGGCCATGTACTGTCCCATGCCGATCTCAGTGGCGTGATGCTCGGCGTTGTTGGACCACGCCTCGCGCAGCCAGTCTTCGAACTCGATCTGTTCGTCGCCGACGACCGCCTGTTCCGCTCCTAACCACTCCATTGTTCCTCGCAGCAACGGCAGCGTCGCCGAGTATGAAGCACGAGCCGTGAGCGCGCGCGCCTCGAGGCCGCCGCTGTAAATCCGCGACCAGAACACCAACGCCGAGGCATAACGCCGGTTGCGGAACGATGAGCCATAAGACTGTTCAACGATCTTGCGCTGCAGGGTGAACGCGTCGCTGAGCCAGCGCAGATCGAGGGGCAGGGCGAATGACGTCTCGCGAAAGGCGTCTCGCCGAATCTGCGGCTCGTCGTCGCGCGGTTTGATCAGCGCGGGCGTCTCGGCGGGGAAGGTGATCGGAGAGATTCGTTGCCTGGGTGGATCAGGCGAGTCCGAGCTCATGATCCGGCGGTTCCTTGATCGCGGTCGGCGAGCAGCGTCTCGAGCCAGACCAGTAACCGTTCGCTTTGCGCCTCGATGAACGGTCGGTCAGGATGCCAGTCCCAGAGTTCGCGCACGACTTCGAGTGTCGACCAGGTGCTGCCTTCACCACCGCTGACGATCTGCACGAGTCGGCCTGCTACTTGGTCGGCGGTCCAGACCAGCGGGCGTTCGTAGTCGAGCATTCGCGTGGCCTGGGTGAGGGCGCGAATCCAGCGGTCGACGGTATCGAACGCGACCCGCCGGTCCATGAGCAATGCGCGCAGGGCCAGGACCTCGGGCAGATCGACGACGCGGGCCGGTGGGCGATCGGGCGGCGGCACCGGCTCCGGGCCGTCATCTTCGGGGAAGCGCTCCAGGGCGTCGGTCCAGGCGCTGGCCGGGATCCGGCGCAGTTCGTTGTAGACAATGGCGCCGCCGGAGCCCGAATCCCACCAGTTGCGCAAGCGCTCATGGCGGGCGATTGCGGGTTGAGAGAGGTCGGAATTGGAGGACGACGAAGGGGGCACGAGGCAAGGTTATCGCAGGATGTTCTGTCGGCAGATAACGCCGGCTTCTGTTGATGGAGTGTTATCTGGAACAACTGATTACCGCAGTTACGCATGTTCCACGCGTGGTCTGGCCGCGGCTTGCTAGAGCGGATCCAGCGCCGACGCCTATTGTTGGCGCCGCCACAACGAACGCCACGACGAGCGTGAAGGAGACGACGCAGCAACATGGAACACGAAATCCAGCAGTTTCTGACCTACATGGCGGCGGAGCGTGGAGCCTCGGCAAACACGATCTCGGCATATCGCAACGACCTAGCGCAGCTGCGCTCCTACTTCGTCGAGCAGCAGGGCGAGAATGAATCGACCTTGCCGCCGATCGAGGAAGTTGATGCGGAGCAACTGCAGGAGTACATCGTCCACTTGCGCGAGCAGCAGTACGCCGCCGCGACGGTGGCGCGAAAGGTCGCGGCGGTCAAGAGCCTGTTCAGTTACCTGCATGGTGAGGGACTGATTGCAGTCAATCCCGCCGAGCAACTGTCGTCGCCGCGCGTGGGGCGCAGTTTGCCCCGGACCTTGACGGTGCAGGAAGTGGATGCGTTGCTTGAGCAGCCGGGCCGCTGGGATACTCCGGAGGCTGCGCGCGACCAGGCGATGCTGGAGATGTTGTACGCGACCGGCATGAGGGTGTCGGAGTTCGTCTCGCTTGATCTCTCTTCGATCGAGTTGCAGGGGCAGCGGGCGTCGGTGCGTTGTGTGGGCAAGGGCCGGCGTGAGCGCCTGATCCCGATTCACTCGGCGGCGGTGGCCGCCTTGCATCACTACCTTCAAGAAGCTCGGCCCAAGCTGGCTCGCGGGCGGCGCGAGGTGGCGCTGTTCATCAACCGCCGCGGCGAGCGGCTGACGCGCCAGGGCGTCTGGCTGATCATCAAGAACTACGCCGAAGCGGCCGGTATCTCGGGCGTGACGCCGCACACGCTGCGGCACAGCTTTGCCACGCATCTGCTGCGCGGCGCGGCGCCGCTGCGCAATGTCCAGGAGCTGATGGGTCACGCCAACATCTCGACGACCCAGCTCTACACGCAGTTGACGGACGAGCACCTGCGGGACGTTTACGATCGGGCACATCCGCGCGCCAGCTAGCATCACCGACCGGCGCGCGTCCGAGCCTGATCGGAGGCGGCCGTGTCGTCCAGCAAGATTGCATCGATCCGCGCGAGGGAGATTCTCGACTCGCGCGGTAACCCCACTGTTGAAGCGGACGTATGGCTGGAAGGCGGCGCGCTTGGGCGCGCCGCCGTACCGTCCGGCGCGAGTACGGGTTCGCACGAGGCGGTCGAACGGCGGGATGGTGACCCGGGGCGGTATCGCGGGCGCGGGGTGCTCGATGCGGTCGACTCGATCAACAGCGAGATCAACCAGGCTCTGACAGGGGCGGATGCTGCGGATCAGGCAGCGATCGACGGGGCGCTGATCGCGCTCGACGGCAGCGAGCAGAAGGGCCGACTGGGGGCCAATGCGCTGCTGGCGGTATCTATGGCTTCGGCCAAGGCTGCGGCTGCGGCCTCGGGCGAGCCGCTGTATCGGTCGATTGGCGGCGACGACGCCGTGGTCTTGCCGGTTCCGCTGGCCAACATTCTCAACGGTGGCGCCCACGCCGACGATGGCGCGGATTTCCAGGAGTTCATGGTCGCGCCGATCGGCGCCGGGAGCTTCGCCGAGGGTCTGCGGATGGTGGTCGAGGTGTATCACTCGCTGGCTGCGGAGCTGCGCGCTCGGGGACTGGCGACCGGCCTTGGCGACGAGGGCGGGTTCGCTTCATCTCTGCCTAGCAATGAGTCGGCGCTCGACCTGATCATCGACGCGATTCGGACGACGGGGTTCGAGCCTGGTCGCGAGATTGCGATCGCGCTGGATCCGGCGGCGAGCGAGCTCTGGTCCGATGGCCGCTATGAGTTGCATACCGAGGATCGGTCGCTGAGCAGTGGCGAGATGGTTGCGCTCTGGCGCGACTGGTGCGAGCGGTATCCGATCGTTTCGATTGAGGATGGGATGCACGAGGACGATTGGGATGGCTGGCGCGTGCTGACATCGGAGGTTGGGACACTGGCGCAGACTGTCGGTGACGATTTGTTGGTGACGAATCCGTCACGGTTACGGCGGGCGATTGAGCTTGGGGCGGCGAACAGCATTCTGATCAAGGTGAACCAGATCGGCACGCTGTCGGAGACGCTGGAGGCGGTTCGGATCGCGCAGGATGCGGGCTGGACGGCGATTATCAGTCATCGCTCGGGGGAGACAGAGGACACGACGATCGCCGATCTGGCGGTGGCAACGAACGCGGGGCTGATCAAGACAGGCGCGCCGGCTCGGGGGGAACGGACGGCGAAGTACAACCGGCTGCTGCGGATCGCGGAGGAGTTGGGGGAG
>VXTH01000189.1:0-6729 GCA_009837565.1 Chloroflexota bacterium
GCCCACGCTCCGAGCGGAGCGAGGCATTGGGCAGGTAGAGGCCCCATTTGGCATACCATCTTCCTCATAGGTGCTCACCTCTCGCGACTCTCGCCGTACCATGAGTTTCCCGGAATCTGGAGTCGACAGCGATGTCAGATATCGATGCCAACGGAATCTTCTGGGATGCCGAAGCGCCTGAACGCCAGAAACCTGGACGACTGCAATTCGATCCACAAGCCGGCATCGAGCTGACGCTGACCGGGGCGTTCGACGATGTGCCCGATCCTCACACGACACCCGGCGTAGCCATTCCAGCTCGCCAGATTCACGGCGTCGCAGGAGACGGGGCTTTCACTCTTCTTGGTTGTGGTTCCACCGGCTTCCCCTTCCGCGTCCCTGGCGTGTTCCAGACTCAGACATTCCGTGCCCAGACGCTGCTGAAGGGCGTCCATCTGGCGCCGTCAGATCTTGCTGGCGCCACCTCAATCGGCATTCAATCGAGACACCTGGCGTCTTGGGCGGACTACGCAAGGGCGGTCGAAGAGTGCGACCACGACCAGAGCACCGGCAGGATGGTCGAGTACCGCCTGAGCTATCGGCCGCCGAAGGAAGAAATGGTTTCGACCCCAGGCGCCACAATCTCCTTGCGGCCTAGCTTTCAGACATTTGGAGCATCGTCTCGACATGCACGGTTGGATTACGGCTGCGTGCTGAAGATCGAGACTTCAAGGCCCGGCTCCATCGAGGAGCTGGTAAGAAGAGCGATCAGAATTCGCAATCTGTTATCCCTCGCCATCGATGCGCCCGAACGTATCGAAGCAACCCATCTCACCCATCCGTCATACCTCGAAGACGGGCTGCACGGCGAACGCCACCCCATCGCTATCGAGCTGTTTCGGCGATGGGATCAGAACTTTCCATCTTATCCGGAGAGAGACGTCCAGCGCTTCGACATGCTCTTCACTCTGTCCGATCTCGGCGGGCTGGAAGGAATCGGCAACTGGTTGCGGCTATCGACTGAGTACGACGTGATTGTCCAGGCGGCGTTGGCGATGCAGTTCATGCCGGCACATTTTGTTGATGCACGCTTTCTCAGCGTTGCGGCGTCAGCCGACGCCTTTGCCCGCATTCACTCGGGCAATTCTGTGGTGACATTTCACAATCGCCTTGCGTATCTCGGTGAACTGGCCGGACAGGTCTTCACAGACTGGGTGGGAGATTTGGATCTCTGGACCAAGGTTGTGAAGGAGGAACGGAACAACGTGGCTCACGGCGAGAACAAGTCGACTTACCAGCAGTATCGGCCGCCGCGCCAGTTGCTGAGTCACTCTGTCTACTACCTCGTGATCCTGTGTCTTATGCGCGTGCTCGGCGTGGATGACGCCGCCATAGACGGCGTTAGGGAGAAGTATCGATTCACTCAACTGCAGGATATGTTCGACCACTACTTCACCTCGTGAGCGGCGGCTCGCTCCAGATTGAGCACTAGTAGACGCTCCAAGACCTCCTCGTCCTTGATGTCGACGGGCCAGCCGTAGGCGGCGAAGACGGCGGCGTCGAGGGTTCGGTGCAGGTTGTCGAGCCACGTGGGACGCTGATTGTAGAGGTTGGTCAGGGTGCGTTTCCTCAGTTGCTCGGTGGCTTCGTCATCGACGGGCAGGAGGCGGTTGGGCAGCGAGGGACTCACGTCAGGCACTTCGCGGACCCACTCGGGCGGGTTGAGCCAGAGGCGACGCTTGTCGTCCAGCTCCTTCGCTGCCGCGCCGATGGCGTCGCGATGCTCGCGTTGCTGCGCGGTCAGGGCGTCAGCGGGTGTGTTAAGCGGCCAGGGGAAAGGGAAGGTCTCGAATGTCGTGGTCGGCGTGTAGCGTGGGCGGTCCTCAAGGCTGGTGCCCATGCGCAGCGACCAGAACTCATGCGCTCGGGAATGTAGCACACCGAAGGTGTAGTCGTCGTCGCGTGCGAACACGTACAGCTGGTGATCTGGTAGCTGCGGCTTTGACAGCCAGACGAAAACACGGTGCTTAGCGACAGCTGGCGTCACAATGATTCTGCTGAGGGGTTCCAATGCCGCACGCAGCAATGGTCTAGGACGCTGATGCTGCCACCAGAGCTCGCGGCTTCGCTTTTCGCGGTTCTTTGCGCGAAACGGAAAGACATGCTTTTCGACATGGGAGAACGGCATCTCGTAGCCAGCCGCATCAGAGTGAGGCATGTCCTGAAAGTCGATGATGAACACATCTCGGAGTCGCCGAGTGACATCCCAGCCATTGACGGAGGGAACGACGACATCGGAGTTCAGCCGACCATTGACGTTTGTCGGTTGGCTCAGCATTGCCCTCGCGGTCTCGCCGGTGATGTCGAATGCTCCGGCCTTCTTAACTCCCTCGAAACACAGCTTGGCGCCCTCGTCGAGTGACCGTGCAGTGGTAAGGTCGGCTCCGGTGGTGAGATCAGAATTGATGAATGGCACTGCCTCACCATCAAGACTTCGGTCACTGTCCGCTCCAGAGTCCTGCGCGACGATTGAGACGCGAACTGCAGCCCCTTCAACGATCCACGGTTCGTCCGACCATGCCAGAAACAACTCGCCACTGCCCTTGATCGCGTCGAGAACTGCACGATTCGCGCCGCCTCTGATGCTGTTCGTCGCCAGCAGGCCCGCACGCTTTGATGAACCTGAGGCAATGACTTGGCGCGCGAGCTCGTGCCAGTAGCAGACCAGGTCCGCGCTGTTGGGAACTTGCGAACCCCAAGTCCCAAAGAGAGATTCCACGTACTCGTCGCCCAGCGACTCGCGGAGCTTCGCCTTACCCAGGAATGGCGGGTTACCGACGATGAACTCCGCCTGCGGCCAGGTGGCGGGGATGGGTTTGCCTTCTGCGTCGTAGTCGAGGATTGCGTCTCGCAGCTCGATGTTGTCGAGCGGCTTGAGGACTGGGTCCTTTGGGTAGCCGTAACCGTGGTCACGCAGCCATTGGCTGTAGCCGATCCAAATCGCAACGGCGGCCAGTTCTTTGGCGTACGCGTTGATCTCGATGCCCAGCACGTTGGACGGGTCCACGAGAGGGAACTCCGCAGTAATCTTCAGCCGCTCAGAGCCCCAGAGCATAGTTTCGTGCTCCAAGTCCAGCAGCTGCCGCAGGGCGACATAGAGAAAGTTGCCCGACCCGCAGGCCGGGTCCAGCACGCGCACGGCTCGCAACCGGTCGAGGAACGACCGCCATTCCGCCTCCGCCAAACGTCGCTCCCGCGCTGTCGGGGAGTTGCCTAGCAACTCCTCGGCGCGCTTCCGCATCTCGGCGAACTCGCGGCGCAAGGGCTGCATCACAACGGGCTCGATGATCATCATGATCTTCATCGTGTCGGTGTAGTGCGCGCCCAGCTGTCCGCGCTTGTCAGGATCGAGTCCGCGCTCGAATAGCGTGCCCAGGATGGCGGGCTCGATCCGCGACCAGTCCAGCACAGCCGCTTCCTGCATCAGACGCAGCTCGTCACGAGTCGCGTCCGGCACCTCGGCGCCGTCGAAGAGTCCGCCGTTGAACCAATCGACGCGGTCGTTGCCGAAGTAACGGCCCACGTCCTTGTTAGTCATGATCTCAAACAGCGACGCCAAACCTTGTTGAAAGTCCTTAGGCGCATTGCGTCTGGTCGCGATCAGATTGGTCAGGAGGCGCTCGGGTAGCAGGTCTGCGTCCTCCGCGAAGAGGCAGAAGATGATCCGATTCAGGTGGTGAGCGACTGCCTCTGCGTTGTCGTGGCGGGCCGACATCGACTGCGCGATCTGTGCAAAGTGAGTTGCCGCGGCCTCAGTGATCTTCTTGGGGCGATTTTCGGGACGCAACTTCTGTGGGTCGGTCATCACCGCGCGCAGAATCTCCAACGCTTCAGCCGCGCCGCCGCCCGCCAGGTCGTTCAGCGTGACCGTGATCACGTCGGCCGGCGAACTGGTGAAGTTGGTGTGGACCTCGATAATGTCCATGTCGCTAACGACCAGCAGTGGCGGATTGCCGAGTGATTCCCGGTAGGAGTTCACCTGCTTGTAGGCGGCGGCCAAGTTACCGTGCTTGCCCTTGTACTCCCAGCCGAAGTGATCCTGTTTCCAGACATCGGCCCAGCCCTGGCCGCCGCCCAGCTTCTCGACGCCGGCCTCGAAGGTGTAGGACTCGCCGGATGGATCGCCCTCAGCCGGCGTCGGCACCCCGAGCAAACGGCAGAGGTCGATGAAATGTTCCTGGGACGATGCGCTCTCGCGCTTGGCGTTCTCGCGCCACTTGGCGGCGAAGTCTGCGGCGGAGAGAGTAGTGGACAAGGCGCAGAGTCGTAGCGGTTGCAGTCGGCTAAGCGCAGACTAGCGCCGCTCGACGGTCACGCGCCCGCCGTCTGCGACCTGGATGTGCAGGTCGTGGTGCTCCAGCATCGCCATGCCGAGCAGTGGCGCTGTATCGGCCTCGTCCACCTCCAACAGCCGCGTCTGGCCATCCCAGAGCACGGCCGCCTCATAGACGCTGAATCTAACGATGCTGCCATCCGCGAGCGCAGCGCTGCCTGTGGTCATGAAGGGCAGCCCCAGTGCGGTGATCACTTGACCTGGGAGAGTCAAGTAACCGCTGTAGCCCGTGTCAATGACAGCATCGATCATGCGCGCATCACCATTGGGCCCGCGGACCTCCAGAGAGACCAAGGCCTCAAGCCGTTGGTTGACGACTCCGGTGATCATTGGCGGCTGGGCAACGATCTGTCACTCAGCGGTCGACCGCCGAAATGCCGCAATGCGGCAAATCCGACTCGCAGCCCGTAGACGTTTCTCGAATCGGGATCGGGCCGCTGTTGATCGAGCATCGCTCGCGCGTCACGCAGGTTGGCGCCAATTCCCCAGCAGCCGTGGTCCACATCGATAGCGATGTACTCGCCATGATGCTCGGCCTCGACCTGGGCGCGGATGTCTCGCTCGTAGATTTCGTCGCCCAGCCGGGCGAGTTCGTCGGCGGGCCTGGTCAGTGTCATGGCGGCGTCCTCGTCGGTGAGTGTGTCATCAGTGTCAGGATACCGCTCTGAACGCGCCGAACCCGACGCCAGCGCCGTGGTCGACCGGCTGAATGGGAGGCTCACTCGAACTGACGTGCGTACGTGAGAGAGGTTCTATACGCCGTGCAGCACCCGCCATCGGCCGACCAGATTGCCGCGTTCCGCGAGTACCTGCGCACCCGCGCCTGGCGGCGAGGCGCGCAGCGCACCGCCGATGAGTACGGCGTGTCGCGCTCCACGTTGTGGCGATTCCTCTGGACGGAGCACGTCAGCCCCAAGCTGATCGCCGCCGTGACCGCCGAGGTGGGCGCGTCGACCTGGGAGTTGCGCCGGGCGGCTGAGCGGCTGCGCCAGCCGAGCGGGTCGGCCGGGGCGTACCGAGCACGCCCACGCCTGACGCCTGCGGACCGGCAGACCGTCGAGCTGCTCTGCCACACCCCGCTGGCCTCGGTCGAGGAGATGGCGGCGGTGATCCGGCTGCCGGCCAACACGCTGCGGGACAGGCTCGCGCGGCTGACGCGCAAGGGACTTGCCGACTCGCGACCGCACCGCTTGCAGCTGCTGGGCGCGAGACCGCAGTGGCGCTTCTTGCCGACGCGCGAGGGCATTGCCGCCCTGGCCGGCGGTGAGCGTGCCGGGATCGAGCGGCTGATGCGGCTCTACCCCGTGTCACGGCAGTGGTGCCGGGTCCTGGCCGAGCGTCTCGACGCCGTCGCGGTGCTATACCGCGTCGCGTCCATCATCGCGGCATTGGACCCGAGCGACGCGCCGGTCGTCGTCTCGCATTGCCGCACGGGCCCCTACGACCTCCTACTGCGCCTGCCCAACGGAGGGACGATCGGTCTCGTGCGCCAGGGCCCGATGCTGACTAACGCCAGCCTGCGCTACAGCATCCGCACCATACGAGCGGATGGATGCAACCGAGCGGCCGCTGCTCACCCTGGTGCTGACTGAGTAGGAGCAGGACACGCGCCCCGTCTGCGCGCCATCGCCGACCCCTCCGCGCTCCTCGAGACGCTCGTTGCGGTCCCGGGAGATATGATCGCCGTCCGCGGCGAGGGCCGAGTCTGGCAGCAGGGCGATTACGGGTTCGCCTCGACGCCAACGCTTGAGCCGGACATCCCGCTCTCTGCCATCGTCGCCCACGCGCGACGGCTCGCCGTTCTGCTCGCCCGCTCAGCCGGCCGGACTGATGGACGGGGCCGGCGCGCGCCGCGCCAACCCTGTCCCCCACGCCTTGCGGGAGCACGGGCTGGTCCAGTGCTAGGAGCTGGGCTACCTGCTCTCGGACGCCGGCCTGAGCTACCTCGCCCGCCGGGACCGCGCCGTCGACAACGACGATCGAGTCGCTACCGTCAACGAACCCTTGAGGGCGTCGGGCGCGAAGACAGTTGGGTCCGGCAGACCGAGCACGCGATGGCGCGTGAGCACAGAGATCAATCTGTCGGCAAGCTGCCCACTTGCTCGAAGACGTATCCTCGAACCTGCTCGGTCTCGGCTTCCTGCATGTGAATCAGATACAAGTTGGGATTGCCAGCCAGCCGAATCGTGTGGGAATTCAGGAGACCGATGATCGACGCAATCCAGAGCGGTACGTCGCGCTCGTAGGCGCTGTAGTCCAGTGTGCGACCCAGCGGATTCTCCGCATGGAGAACTGCGTGGCATCGGGCATACGCTTCTGCGAACTGCGCTTCTGTTAGGAAGCCATCTGGCTTGTTC
>VXTH01000221.1:0-6713 GCA_009837565.1 Chloroflexota bacterium
ACACAGCCTCAACCAACCTCCCCCTCAACGCAGCCGCCGACCAAATATGGCTCATGGACGACACCTCCGGCCGATGGCAGAAGCGAGTCTCCTTCTCTCTCGGCGCGAGGTACTGACTTGGCGATCCCTGTCCGCTACCGATCTGGGGCGCTCCGCCTGTCCAAAACCCCCGAGAACTGCAAGTGTTCCTTAGTTCAGGACGCCAGAGCAGCGGCTTTTGTCCGAAGGTCCTTAGTTCGCTTCCAGAGGACCGCCACATCCGATTTCAACGAAGACGCTGCGTCGCGATCTTCCGGAATCGTGCTTCCGCGACTCGCGTCCGACTCTATCGCCAACACTGCTGCCCGGAACTGGACAGCGTAAGCCCTCTCCAGTAGTCAGGCTTCCCATGGGCGTTGCTCAAGTGGTGTTCGCCGCCTTGATGTTGTTCCTGGGATCCACGGCGCTTAGCGCAACGGGATTCGGGATAGGCATGGTGGCCATGCCGGGCCTGTTGGTCGTTCTTGCACCTCAGACCGCTGTAGTCGTGCTGAACACGGTTGCCCTAAGCATCGAAGCGTGGGTGGTCGCACGGGCTCGTAAGGACCTCCCTCTACGGGAGATTATGCCAGTGGTCGTTGCTGGAGCCGTCGGCGTGCCGCTAGGCGTCTACATCTTGAAGTTCGCCGAGCCAAGTGCAATGAGGATTGGCGTATCCTTTCTCGTTCTCGGACTTGCGGCGGTAGCGCCACTCCAGTTCCAGCACGACTTTCGATATTCAAGAGTCGTCGGCGTTCTGGCAGGGTTCTTCGTGGGGGTTGTTCTCCCCGCATTTGGAGTCGGCGGCCCGCTTGTGACTCTCTTCCTGCTAACCCGGAACTGGCAAAGGCAGTCAGTCAGAGCAGGCATGGCCCTGTATCTCTTGGTGCTCGATGTGTTTGGCGTATCCGGCTATGCAATCGCAGGATTATATTCAGCGCACAGATTAACACTGATTGCTTTCATGATTGTGCCGATGCTTGCTGGCTTGGCGCTAGGCGCCGTTTTGCTCAATCGTATGAGTGAAAGAGTGTTCCGCTACGTCGTAGTGGCGATCATACTCTCATCTAGTATGTTGTTGCTCGTCAGAGAAATCATGGACCTTGTCGGAAACTGATGTTGAAGGATTCGTTGATCGCGGTTCTAGGCAGAAGCCAAGCCTGCATCTAGTGATGCGGACAACCACTTCCAATTGGTCAATCTGACCGTCGACCACATCATCGCCAGATCAACGGGGGGCAACGACCACATCGACAACCTGCAACCCCTCTGCGGCCACTGCAACTCGGTCAAAGGCGATCGAAGCATGGAGTAGCTGCATGCAAAGCTCCAGCTCAACTCACCGATTGGTAACACGGGGCTCTGACAGGTTCTCCATGGAGGTGCCTGCGAGCGTTCGTGATACGTAGCCGCTATCGGGCCATCGAGGAGTCCAGCGCCGGTTCTTTGTTCGAATGGCGTCAACAACGAGCGCAAACCCCTGGAGCGCAGAGCCGACAACCAACAGCCAGAATTCCCCTGTTGCCCCGGCACCGATGCCTAGGCAGATTGCGGCGAAGACCAGCAACCCCTCCAAGATCGTGCCCCAGCGGTGCACACGCCACCTTGCTAGCTCCTGTCGTCGACTCCAGATCGAGTAGGCAACGTCGTGCTCTCTGATAAGTCGATTCACGTAGGCCCTGCTAACCGGCGAGCCCTCATCACCGAAGTCATCGACGATCCACTGTTCCCGATCTCGATCCCAGGATCCGCGCACATGTCGCCAGCCCCACCTCAATGCCGAGCGCTGTGTAGCCATCTCCTCACCTCACCCTCTTACATGCACTTGGCGCGTCAGTGCATCTGGGCCAAATGCCTGACGGCCGATCCCAAGAGTAGTACCCTTGTGCGCTAAAGATGCGAGCACGAAACGCGCCCCCGATGCCCCAGTCCCAGCCTTCGCCACCCATCGCCTGCTCCGCGTCCCGACCTATCCAGCACCTTCCATCCGACGCGCCGAAAACCGCCAAAACCATCACTAGATTGTGCAAAATTGACCCCCCGAATCCCACGATCTCCAGCAAAACACTGGACTTCCGCTTTTTTCTGCCCGCCACAGAAAATTTCCCGCAGAACGATCCACTTACCGCTCCGACTCGCGCGTCACGCAGCCGAACAGAACCGAACAAGCCCGAACACCGTTCCTCCCCAGAATCACCGAGAATCACCCTCCCTCACCCAGAAAGACACCCACAGAACCCACACATAACGAGCCAAATCTGGACAAATCTGGACTCCCCCGGACACAAAACGCGACAATTCCCAGCCCACAGCGCCAGACCAGCCCGATCACCCCGAATTTCGCCCGGAACGCAACCGTGAAGAAGTTCATCCTCTTCGACAACGATGGAGTCCTCGTCGAAACAGAGCCCTGGTACTACCTCGCCACCAGGCGAGCGCTGGCGTCTCTCGGCCTGGAACTCCCCCGAGACGAGTATCTGGCCAACATGGCCAACGGAGTCTCCGCCTGGCAAGCGGCCCGAGATTCCGAGATGCCGCAAGCCGAAATCAAGCGCGGCCGAGCACAACGGGACCGCTACTACCGCGATTACCTGCTGACCGAAGACATCGAGATCGAAGGCGTAACCGAAACGCTGGCTGAACTGTCGGAGACCTATCGGATGGCAATCGTCACGACGTCCAAGCGACCGGACTTCGACCTGATCCACGAACACCGGTCCATCCTCGACTACATGGAGTTCCACCTGACCGAGGAGGATTACGAGCGAGCCAAGCCGCACCCCGAGCCCTATCTGAAAGGGCTCGAACGCTTCGGTGCAACCGCCGCCGAGACGGTAGTCGTCGAAGACTCAGCCAGAGGCCTCAAGTCGGCAATCGCCGCAGGCATCGACTGCATCGTGGTCGCAAACGACTTCACCGCAACCCACGATCTCTCCCAGGCTACCGCGAGGGTCGCGAAGTTCAGAGACTTGCCCTCGGCCATCGAGAGCCTGGCGAACGTGACCTGAGCCCCAGGATGTCGCACAGGCGATAGTGTCCGCACATCTCCGGCGCTACCTTCTAGGCTTGACTGGACGGGAGGCCGACCAAGGTCTGATAGTGCGTGAAGACCGCCAGTTTCCCTCCAGGCGGTTCTGATGGCCCTGCGGACGGGCCCCCGAATGCTCCCACAGTCCGCCTAGATCGATCTCTCCAAATGACCCGCACGGGCACAGAAAACATCCACGATGTCGTTGTCGTCGGCGCCGGAGCCGCAGGCGTGGGTGTGGCGGTAACGCTGGGACATGCCGGCATCCAGGACGTGGTCGTCCTCGAACGCAACACGGTCGCCTCATCCTTCGACGCATGGCCGGCCGAGACTCGCTTCATCACACCCTCGTACACCACCAACTCGATCGGCATGCTCGACCTCAACTCGATCGCGATGGGTACCTCGCCCGCCTACAGCCTCGAGGTAGAGCATCCCACCGGTCAGGAATACGCCAAGTATCTGCGCGCCGTCGCCCACTTCTTCGAGGTCCCTGTCCGCGAACACACTGATGTGCGCTCGGTCAAGCGGGCCCACCACGGCTTCCGCGTCGATACCTCAGAGGGTGTCGTGCGCGCCAGGCACCTCATCTGGGCCGCTGGCGAGTTCCAGTATCCGTTCCTCAGCGGATTCGCCGGAAGCCATCTCTGCCGCCACACCTCGACCATCGCTAGCTATGACGATATCGAGGGCGACGACATCATCATCGTCGGCGGCTACGAAAGCGGCATCGACGCGGCCTACCACCTGGCCTATGTCGACAAGCGAGTGCGCGTCTTCGACGCTGAAAGCCCGTGGGAGAGCGAGAGTTCCGATCCCAGCATCGCGCTGTCGCCCTTCACGGTCGAGCGGATGCGTGAGCGTCCGTTTGTTCAGCAAGTCGAGCTATACCCAAACACGCCCATTGGATCCGTTACTCGAGTCGGCGACAGATATGAAGTCATGACGGAGGACGGGCAACGCTTCCAAACGTCCGAGCCGCCGCTCCTGGCAGCCGGATTCGAGGGCAGCACCAAGCTCGTCGCGGATCTGTTCGAGCAACGCGAAGACGGCTCCTTGCTTCTCAGCGAAGACGACCAATCGACGATCGTGCCCGGCATCTTCCTCTGCGGACCCGAGGTGCGGCACAACAATCACGTCTTCTGCTTCATCTTCAAGTATCGACAACGCTTTGCCGTCGTCGCCAAGGCGATTGCGACGTCCCTGGGCCTGCCCGCGGAAGAGCTCGAAGAGTACCGCAAGTGGGGCATGTACCTCGACGACCTCTCCTGCTGCGGCCAAGAGTGCGCATGCTAAAGACGAACGACAAGGGCGCCGTCGCCCCTGCTGCTCCGTCAGCTGCTCCGTCAGTTTCCCCGTCTGCTGCCGCGTCTGCTGCACGGCGAGGCCGGCTGGCCAGGGCCCGTAGCCTCACATGGCTCGGACAAACGGCCGCCAGCCTGTGCTGGATCAGCAGCATGCTGATCACGGGCGTCGATTCGACCGGGGACTGGTTGCAGTTGTGCGCGGCCTCCGCCTGGCTCCTGGCCAACATCGGCACCCTGCTGACCGCCGAAGCCGATTGACGGGCCGCTCGAACGTCAGCGAGCCCGATTGTTGCCGCGGACCACGTCGGGTTCGCCCCCTCTCCCTCTGGGAGATGCCTGCCCCGCACTTGATGCGGGGGGTTAGGGTGAGGGCCCGGCTGACCGCCAAGTCATCCAAAGATCGACCGTGGACAGAGCAGCGCCGCCAGCTCGTCCATCGTCTCGAATGGCCGCGGCTGCCCCCGCTCTCTCCAGTAGCTGATCAACTCATCGCCGCCGAAGTCGTGCAGCAGCGACCATGCGACGGCCCGCTGCGCGAACTGGCTGTCATGGGCCAGGGCAGGGTCGTAGGCGTCGAAGAACGCCCGGGCGAGAACAGGATCCCGCCCGCAGAATCCTGTCCAGACCGGCACCCACTCGTACTCCCGCACGCCGATCTTGGCGTCGCCGAAGTCGATCAGCGTCTCAATCCGCCAGCCCTCTTCGGACAACGCGCACAGGACATGGTCCGCGCCCAGGTCTCCATGGACCACTACCCGCGCCTCCGCAAGGTCTGCGGCCATCGCTTCATCGAGCAGCGCGTCGACCGAGCTCGCAACTCCCGCCTCCACCACTCCCGCAGCAACGAGCTCACCCGCCGCCGCCCGCCGCCGCTGCGACACGACTTCCGACCAGGCCCCCTCGCTTGCGGCATTGGCAAACCGGCTCACGTCGAGCTCGTGCAAGCTGCGCGCCAAGCCGCCGAGCTGGGTCGCGATCAACCGGCCCTCGCCGTCGCTGAGATCGCTCCGCAGCTCCGAGAATGGCCGGCCGGCGCAGTAACGAGTGATCAGGTAGCTCCATTCCACCCCGTCGCCATCGGCAATCTGACCGTAGCCGTTGACCTCGGGCACGGGAATCTCGTCCTGTGAACCAAGCCCCTCCAGTAGCGAGCGCTCGAAATCGAACTCATCCCAGAACGGGCTGTAGATCTTCAGCGCCCACGCTTGGTCGAGCAGGAACACGGCGTTCGTGTTCGCGCTGGCCGCCTCGATTGCTCGGTATCCGATCCCCTCCTGACCACAAATCGCGTCGACCAGGCCCCGCCAGACCGAGACGTCGTTGTAGACCCGCGTCCAGTCGTCCCAGCTGTCGATCCGGATCGAAGGCAGCATCACGGCGGCACCCGCACACTCCAGGTTCCGTATGACGGTATCGCCGCCCGCCCGACTGTCAACCTCGACACCCAGCACGAGCTCTACGCTCCAACAGCACATCCGTGCGTATAGAATCAACGATGCTCAACCGCCAACGCACAACCTGGGCCGCCCCAATGAACAACGACCGAACATCAACACAAGCCCGAACCACGCCGCACATCCTCGTTCAGGCCCGCACACAGCCGCACAGGTCCGCACAAATCCGTCCAAAATCGAACAAGTCCGAACAAGCCGGACGCCGGATCCTTCCACGACCTGCCGAAAACCGGTCAAAATTGACCCAAACTGACCCAATTCCCTGTCGATTGGCCTCCGAGCAGCCAGATCCCGGTGCGAACGGTCCTGGAATGCCCGGAGCCCCTTACCAGACCCTGGGCACAATTCGCCAGGGCACCCGCTCCTGGTACTCGGCCCATTTCTCCGGCCCGTACTTTTCGGCGCAGGCTCGGTCGTCCTCATACTGGCGCCAGGTAAACATCGTCACCACGAACAGCATGTAGCTCCAGGCCCAGGGATTGCCGAAGTGGCCGAAACTGAGCGCGATCGCCAGGCCGAACAGGCCCTCGCCGAAGTAGTTGAAGTGACGCGCGGCGCCCCAAAAGCCGTTGCACAGGATCTTGCGGTTGCCGGCCTCAATGATCTCCGGTTCAAACCAGAGGAACTTGCGATCGGGCCAACGCTTGAACCAGTACTTCTGCAGACTCGCCCCCCGCGAAATCGTCCAACCGGTCAGGAACAGCGCCGCCGAGCCGCCCACGATCGCGTACTCCGCAGCGGCCGAGAAGCCCGGATCCGGCTGCGCGGCCATCGCCCACAGCGGCAGGATGAACAGCCAGCCGTAGACCACCAGACCGCCCCAGAACAGCTTGAAGCCCGTGTTCTCGTGGATCAGGTCGTAGGTGTAGAGCTGCACCCGCTCCCAGATGAAGTAGTCGGTGATGT
>VXTH01000332.1:0-6661 GCA_009837565.1 Chloroflexota bacterium
TGCATGCTAGGGCGGGGTTGTCGGTTGGCGATAGCGGTGACCGATGCTTGTGCTTCTGGGTACTCTGTCAACGAAGCGAACCGGGGGTCCCTGTGGTTGCGGAAGAAATCGGCAATCGAGTGCTGTGTCCCATCGATGAGTTCAGGGGTCGAATTGACGAGCTGCTGGCTTGCGTTGACTCAGGCGAGATAGTCGCCGTCACGTACGAAGACAGGGTTTTGGCAGTGTTGGCGGAAGGGGCGAAACCGGGGTTCTACACAAAGACAAGCTGGAACAGATTGGCCGATTTCCTGGAGGTCAAGGCGACGTGGGCACCCACGAACGTTACCCGCGAAGAGATTCTGGCGTGGCGCCATGAAGGCCACAAGTGGTGATTCAGGTCGTCCTGGATGCTTCAGTCACCATAGGTTGGTTACCTGAGGATGAGCAGGACACGTTCTCTCTGTCGGTGCACCGGTCAGTCCAGGAGGACGGCGCTGTCGTACCGCAGCACTGGGAGTTCGAAGTAGCTAACTCTCTCCTGTTCGCTGAACGCAGGGGCCGCTTGGGACGTGGAGAAGCGAGGCAACGTTTCCACTATCTGGATGACTTGGCGATTGAGATCGATGCCGCTTCCGAACTCGATCACGCGTTTTCGTTGGCCGCGGACCACGACCTCACTCTTTACGACGCCCTGTATCTCGAACTCACGATTCGCCACAACCTGCCACTGGCCACTCTGGACAACGAGCTTGAACGCGCGGCAAACGCGCGAGGTGTGGAAGTGTTTTCGGGCTAACCGCCGACCCTCGACAGTTCCCTCGGCGCCAGGGAGGCCCAGAAGTCTCGCTCTTCGTCTGCAGGAGCATTGACGACTTCGCAGGAATGGTTGAAGGTCATCACCGAGCGGTCGTCTGGCTTGTACGTCGGCCAGTCCGGCAGATGTTCGTTGTTGGGATTGCCCGTCTTGGCGAAGGCGAGGTACGTCTGCATCATCGTCTCAGACAGCGCGGCCAGTTCGGGCGAGGACTCGCCGCAGAAGCGTTGCATGTTCTCGGCTTCGTAGGTACCCCAGACGAAGGGGATGTCCAGCGAGTGACAGCTGCCGAGCTTGCCGTCATGGGCGGGCGAGGGGTAGTCGAAGCGGTAGCTCCAGACGCCCTCGGTGTGCCGGCCCTGAGCCTCCGCAGTCCGGACTGCCGGTATGCGGAACATCGAGTCCGTCATGATCGCATTCCAGACGGAGTGATTGTCGGTCGCCTCGCCACGGGCGTCGCGAGCACGCTGATACCGGTCGACGCCTTCTGCCGCCCGCATGCCGCCAAAGGGGGCGGTGGCAGCGGCGAGCAGGTCGTTGTCGGTCATCTCGCGTTCGGCCTGGGCAGCTGCCGTGAACAGATTGAACTCGTCCCTGGTGTGCCCGATCATCAGTGGCATCCCTTTGGTCTGGATGCCCGCTCCGATTCTCGCCTCGGCGTCGAGACCGAGCGAGTAGCCGTCGGCGACCGGACCGAACCGTGCGCCGCCAAATCCTCCGCCGGTGAGCTCGACCTGGTAGTCGAGCAGGTCTTCGGCGCTGACCCCGCGCATTCGCTCCGGGTCGTCCCAGCCGCCGAACCGCATCAGAAATCGTTCGGCGACGTCGCGCGCCTCGACCTTGGTGATCGTCGGGATCAGCGAACCACTCATCGGGATCGCCTTGTCGAAGGCGCCGGTCGCAGCCGGCATCGCCATCAGGTGGGCGATGTCAAATCCGCCCGCCGACTGTCCGAAGACGGTCACGTTCTGCGGATCGCCGCCGAAGGCTTCGATCTCGCGTCGGACCCAGAACAGAGCGGCCGTCTGGTCGAGCAGACCCTCGTTGCCGTAAGCGCCGAGAATCGGGGCGTGCATCCAGCCGAAGACGCCGAGTCGGTAGTTGAGCGTGACGACGACCACGTCGCCGGTCATGGCCAGTTTGCGGCCATCGATCCGCGGCTGCGTCCCTGAACCGACCGTATTGCCGCCGCCGTGAATCCAGACCATCACCGGCCGCTTGCGGTCGTCGCAGGCCGGGGTCCAGACGTTGAGATATAGGCAGTCCTCTGACTGCGTCTGCGCGGGAATGCCGATCAGGTCGCCGACATCGCCGGGCACTTGCCGCTGCATCGCTGAGTCCGAGAACACGGTCGCGTCACGCACGCCGTCCCACGGCTCAAACGGCTCCGGGGGGCGCCAGCGCAGATCCGCGACCGGGGGCTGGGCGAATGGAATCCCTCGAAACACAGCGCAGCCATCGTCTTCCGCACCCTGGAGTTCGCCGAGAGAAGTCGTAACTTGAGGATGCATGATCATTGTCCACCGCTAGTGACCAGAGATGGCTCGATAGTAGCGCTGGCGCGTTACTACCCGGCGCAACCGACGCAGATGATGCGGCGCTCGTTCCGGTCTTGCAGCGGGCGAGCGTTCGGGCCGCCGGTCAATGCCTGCAACTGCTCCATTTGTCGCGATGAGACTGTCCTGACAGTACGGGCCACGTACCACTGGACCGGCTCGCTGAACGGCGCTGCAGTGAGCGAACCTGTGTAGTGATAGAAGCCGTCCGACTCTGGGACGTGATCCGAGGCCGAGAGCGACGGAACACCTCCTTGCTCGTCGCCCGTTGCCCGCGTCTCGTCAATGATCTGCTGCAACCTCGCGTCCGCCTCACCGAGTTGATACACAATCCCGACTACGAGCAATTCATCGCGTTCGTTTACGTGCACGAGATGCAGCTCGGCATCGAATTCCTTGGCCTCAATGGTGTGTTCGGCCGGCGTATGCCAGTGAAGCTGGAGCAGCCGGAAGCGGTCAGATCCCAGTCGGAGCTCACTGCCCGGATCGAAGTGAATCACCGGGAGTCCATGCAGGCGTTCGATCCTCCTGGCATTGGTGCTGTAGGCGAATTCGGGCGCAGCGTCCTCGGACTGGGTCCAATCGATGATGTCGATCGGAGATTGTCCGTTTCCCAGAGCTGCCATTGCGGTTTGACTCCCACATTCCGATTGGCTTCGGTCGGTAGATTATCGTGCGAACGTCGAAGGACGGCGCTCTGTCCAACACCCATGCCGACAGCACAGAGACGAGAACATGGCCGAGCAACAGTACGAGACCTACGACCCGGCGAAACACAATCGCGCTACGCCGCAGGAGACCTTCGGCCCGGTCGTAAAGGTCGACAAACTTGAGGGCGGCGGCATCTACCTGATCACGTTGAATCGGCCCCATCGATTGAACTCGATCGGCGACGGCCTGGGTGAAGCGCTGTACGACGCATTCGTCGAGTACCGCGACGATCCGAATGCGCGATGCGCCGTCTTGACCGGCGCCGGCCGCGCCTTTTGCGCCGGCGCAGACCTGATCAACACGGCTGCGACTCGTGAGGCCGAACGCGAAGGTCGGCCGTCTCCGGTACATGTCCCGGATCGGCGCAAGAGCGCGGTGCCACTGTCGGAGGCGCTCAACCTGTGGAAACCGACGATCGCCGCCATCAACGGCTGGGCCGTCGCCGGCGGGTTCATGTTCGCGATGCAATGTGACATCCGAATCATGTCGGAGGAGGCGAGAGTCGGGATCGCCGAGGCGCGCTGGAACATGGGCGGCGCCGGATGGATGATCCCGCTCACCCGCCAGATCGGACTCGGATCGGCGATGGAACTCACGCTCTGGGGCGACACCCAGTACGACGCCGAACGCTGCCACCAGCTCGGCTGGGTCCAGCGCGTCGTGCCGCAGGAGATGCTGCTTGAGACGGCCCTCGCCTACGCCCGGCGCATGCTCTACCTCGCGCCGCGCGCCGTTCGAAACATGAAGCAGGCGCTCTATCGCGGCTACTACATGGAGCCGCTGATGGCGCAGCAGTTCGGCGCCGCGATCGAGCAGAACCTGCAGGGCATGAACGATTCGATCGAGGGTCCCAAGGCGTTTTCGGAAAAGCGGCTGCCGAACTTCACGGACACGTAGGCCATGTCGATCCTCAAAGTCGTCTGGCACGAGCAAACTTCGGACTTCGGCCAACCGATGCCCTGGTTCGGCTCCTGGCTGGTCGGCGACGGCGAGACCGAAGGCGACTGGTTCCACTCAGGCCGGGGCGCAGCCGAGACGGCGCACGAGCTGCCGGACGAAGCGGTCGGCGTGCGGCTGCGGTTCTGGCCCTCGGAAGGCCTCGATCCCGAGTACATCGACCTGCCATTGCCCGACAACGGCCTGATCGAGACGATGTCGCTTGACTATGACCATCCAGGTCCGCACTCGCGGTTGGCGCGCTGACGGACGCTCGCTGATTGTTCTCTGGGCGGACGCGTGATCAGCGGCGCCGCAGTTCCGCGGCGAGTTGGTCGTGGAAGCGGCGTGCGTCGGACAGGGCCTGACGGGCTTGCTCGACCGTGGGATTCGGCCCCCAGTCGGGATAGCGTCCGCCGAGACCCTGATAGGTTGCGCCGCGCAGGTCCATACCTGTCGTCCACTCGCGCATCTCTTCGGGCAGGAGCTCGGCCAGCTCATGCAACTTGTGGCTGAGCGGGACGCGTATCTGTTCCATGAAGAGCGCCGCCTTGATCGCCTTCTCTAGCGACTGCTGTGCATACCAACTCGTTTGATTGGCGAATCGCGGTTCACTGTCGAGACTGTCCTGTCCCCGTTCGGCGTACTCCAAATCGTCTCTCGCTTGCTCCAGCCACTCGAGCGCCGTGGCAAGGTGCGGATTCTCCTGCTCGTACACCAACTTCCCCTCCTCCAGCGCGTTGTTGAGCAACGTGCCCGCGACGCGTCCGCGCTGCACCACCTGCTCGGCGGTGACTACGATGATGTCGGCGCTCAGTTTGAGTCCATCAAGCTGTCCGTAGGCCTTGCCGCGGCAGGCGCGGCGGTCAGCGGCGCTGTCGAGCACGAGCATGAGATCCACGTCGCTGTGTTCATGCTGATCGCCGCGCGCGCGTGAGCCGAACAGCCAGATCTGCAGCGGCTCGACGGCCTCGGCAATCCGCTGGACGATAGTCGCCACTTCCGACTGGGCCTGGTCCGTGGTTGTCATGGCTTCATTGTAGGAACTCGGTGGGAACTCGCCGGGCGATCGCCCGAGCAGTCAACGGTCGCGTCCGGGTCGGGTAGACTACCGCCAACTGTCAGAGGACGGCAGCAGAGTGCCTGCCCGGAAGGATTTGCGCATGGTTACCGCTGAACGAGCTTCGGCCGACCCGGTTGGGTATGAGATTCCCGAACATCGCACGATAACGCCGGGTGTCGAGGGCTGGACCCGAACCGCCCGACCAAGCGACCCGAACAAGTACTTCATGGTCTCGGCCGACTGCCACGTGCATGAGCCGGTTGATCTGTGGGAACGGCGCGTCGACGAGCAGTTCCGCCACCGCCTGCCGAGAATTGAGGTAGACGAAGACGGCGTCCGCTGGCAGGTGACCGAGGGTCACCGCCCGACCAAGATTCGCGACCTCAAACTGGCTGGCGAAGATCTTGTCCGCGACAAGCACGGCAACGCCTTCCCCGAAGAGCGGGTCCGAGACATGGACCTCGACGGCGTTGACGCCGAAATCATCTTCCCCAACAAGGGACTCTCGATGTGGGCGACCTCCGATCCGGTCTTCGCCAACGCCATGTGCAGCGCCTGGAACGACTGGGCCTGGGACACGTTCGGCGACACGTACGACCGCTCGTCGCCGCTGGCATCAGTCGCCACCGGTGACATTCCCGGCGCGATCGCCGAGATCCAGCGTTCCGCCGAGCGCGGCTTCCGAGGCTTCTCCTTCCCGGCCAAGCCGGTCTGGGGACCGACGGGCGAGGACTCCCGCAACTACAACCTGCCCGAGTTCGACCCGCTCTGGGCCGCAGTCGAGGAAACCGGCCTGCCGATCACCTTCCACGTCTCGACGGGACGCGACCCGCGCGGCGCGCGCGGCAACGGCGGCGCGGTGACCAACTACGTCTTCCATTCCCTGGCCATGACCATGGAACCGGTCATCAACATGTGCGCCTCCGGCGTCTTCCAGCGCTTCCCTGGTTTGCGAGCAGGGACCATTGAGGCCGGCATCGGCTGGATCCCGTGGGCCCTCACCGCGATGGACGAGGCCTATCACAAGCACCACATGTGGGCCTTCCCCAAGCTGGAGGGGCTGCCCTCGGACTACTACCGAGCGCACTGCTTCGGTTCCTTCCAGGACGATGGGCCTGGGATCGACCTGGCCCGCAAGTATGACCTGGTCGACAACCTGCTCTGGGCCAACGACTATCCGCATCACGAGGGTTCGTGGCCGCATTCGGCGGCGGCGATCGAACGCACAATGGGCGATCTGACCGACGAGGAACGGGCCAAGATCCTGGGCCTCAATGCGGCCAGACTGTTCAACTTCGACGTTCCTGAGTCGAAACGCCTCTAAGAGAGATCACGGAGGAAAGCGTGCCTGCCGGTGTGCAAGTCACCGTGCAAAAGTGTGTATAATCCGCGATTAGCGGAGTGGCCTTCGGGCGTGCGATCAGAAGGCATTGAAAGGATTGGGTTGATATGAGATTCCCAGGTTTGAAGGGACGGCGGCTCGTCAGCGCCCTGCTGTTTGCAGGCGCTGCGTTGGTTGCCGGCGCAGTAATCGGCGCCTGTACGTCGGATGAGGACGACCAGCAGGCACAGGCGACGGAACAACAGCAGCAGCAGATG
>VXTH01000195.1:0-3749 GCA_009837565.1 Chloroflexota bacterium
TCGCTAGGCACGACCCCCCTACTCCCTCGCTGCCCCATGGCAGAGCCTGTTCCCGCGCAGGCGGGAAGGGAGCTGCCGAAAGCCTGCCCCGCACTTGATGCGGGGGCTGAGGGGGTCCTTCTGCGAATCCACTGAGGATCATGACCTATGGGCGCACACCCCACTCCCACCGCCGCATACTGGGCCTTCTTCGAGAACTTCAACGCCAAAGATCCCGCCGGCTGGGCCGGCGCGATGTCCTACCCGCACGTCCGGGTCTCGGCCACTCGACCACCGAAACGCGGCGACGGGCCCAGTCCTCGCACCGCCTCAGGCGTCTATCCGACCCCCGACGACTACGCATCGATGGCCAGGACTGCCGGCTGGGAGCGCTTCGAGGCCACTGGCTGGGTGCGCACGCAGGGCATCACGCCGCGCGTGGTGGCCGCGTCCGAGACCAAGGCGCATCTGGCCGGCGGTTGGACCCGGCACCGCGACGACGATTCTGAAATCATCACCAACCGAGTGCTCTACGTCCTCACTCGAATGGACCAGGGCTGGGGCATCCAGGCGCGCTTCGGCCTCGACGGCTGGTCCCATAACGACGCGCATCAGGCGGAGTCCGACGCGGCACTGGCGGCGCTCGGACGCCTGATGACCACCCTCGAAGCCGGCGACGTCGAGCCCTGGCTCAACTGCTTCCACTATCCCCTCACCCTGGTCGGCGCCCCGGGCGCGGTCGACACGATGGACGACGCCGACGCCATGCGCGACGCATTCGGAGACTGGGCCGGCCAGGCCCTGCCGATCAGCTACACGGCCGACGTCATCGCCGCCGGTGAGAACGGCGTCACGTTGTCGCAATCGATCACCCGCGGCGACGACTCCTTCCACCAGTCCTTCCTCGTCGCCCAGCGCGAGGGTGAGTGGAAAATCCTCGCCGTCTCGGCCATCACCTGAGCCACGCGAATATGGCCGGATACGAGTCCCCACAAGCCGCCTACCTCGCCTTCCTCGACACCTTCAACGCCCGCGACGCCGATGGCTGGGCCGGCGTCAACCACTGGCCCCACGCTAGGATCTCAGCCGCCGCCCCCGACAGCACCGCCCACTGGCGCCCGCCAACTCGCATCTTCACCGACGCCGACCAGTACCTCGCCGCCCCGCTCTGGGACGAGCTCGAAGCCAGCGGCTGGGCCCGCTCCGAGTCCGCGCCGCCGCAAATCGTCCAGTCCTCCGACCTCAAGGCCCACATCGATGGCGGCTGGACTCGATACGACGCGGACGGCAAGCCGATGGCGTCCAATCGAGTCGTCTACGTCGCAACGCGGACCGACGAGGGCTGGGGCCTCCAGGCGCAGCTCAAGACCGACAGCTTCGTGGACGGCCGGGACTACTCGGCAACAGAGGCCGAAGTCGTATCGGCCGTCGAGTCCACGCTCGAACTACTCGGCGCCCGCAAGATCGACGCCTACGCCGAGGCGCTGGACTACCCCTTCACACTCGTCGGACCACCGGGCGTTGTCATCCAGATCGCATCCGCCCCAGAGATGGCAACCGCCATGCGCAACGTCGGCGACGACCGGCTCGACGTGGCACCCGGCTCGGTCCGGATCGCGAACTGCGGCGAGAGCGGCGCGAATGTCACGTTCCGTGTCGAGCGAGAAGGAGAATCCCAGGAGGCGCTGGCGCTCGTCGGCCTGCGCGACGGCGTCTGGCGGATGCTGGCCATCTCCGGGATCTGAGAACGGTCAGTCGCCCTCGAGCGCGCCTCGCAAACGAGGGTCGAGCACATCTCTGAGCCCGTCGCCGATGATGTTGAGGCTCCAGACCAGCAGTGCGATACAGGCGCCGGGGAAGACCCACAACCACCAGCCGTTGCCGGTGATGATCACCTGTCGTCCCTCGGAGACCAGCCCGCCCCAGGTCGGATCGGGCGGTCGGATGCCCAGGCCGAGGAAGGAGAGGCCAGCCTCGGCGATGATCGCGAAGCCTGCGCCCAGCGAGACCTGTACGATCACCGGCTGGAAGCTGTTGGGCAACACGTAGCGCATCATGATCCGCAGGTTGCTCGCCCCGATGGTCTGCCCGGCGAGCACGTAGTCCTGCTCGCGCACCGACAGCGCCATCGACCTCGCAATCCGCGCCACCCAGGGAATGTTCGCGATCCCCACCGCCACGATGATGTTGATGATGTCTCTGCCCAGCACGGACACCAACGCGAGCGCGAGGATCAAACCGGGGAACGCGAGCACCGCGTCCATCAGGCGCATCAGCCCCTCGTCGACAATGCCGCGCGCATAGCCGGCGGCGATGCCGATCGGCAGGCCGAAGATCGCACCGAACAGCGACGCCCCGAACCCGACCGCCAACGCGGCGCGGGTCGCGTTGAGGACGCGCGAGAACGTGTCGCGGCCGATCTTGTCGGTGCCGAAGGGATGATCCGCGTTCGGCGATTGCCAGGAGATGTACAGTCCGTTCTCGTCGGTCGCCTGTTCCTCGAAGCCGGGAATTGGGAACAGGTCGACGAAGATTGCGATCAACACGAACGCGACCAGAATGACAACGGCGGGCCTGACGAGACGCACCCGCAAGAAGCGTCGCATGAAGATGCGCAGCGGCTCAAACCGACTGGCATCCTCGGGAATCGGGTAGCCGCCCGAGGTCGTCTCGGCTGTCGCCTGCTCAGCCATAGCGGATCCTCGGATCCAGGACGCCGTAGGAGATATCGGTCAGCAAGTTGGCGATGACGATGGCGATCGCAATGACAAGGATCATCGCCTGCACGATCAAGAGATCTCGTTGCAGCGCTGCCTGCACGAGCCAGCGGCCCATGCCGGGAATGTTGAAGATCTGCTCGACGATGACCGCGCCGGCAAACACCCGGGCCAGCAGCAGACCGACGATCGTGACCACCGGCAGCAGGCCATTGCGCAGCGCATGCAGCGCAATCACGCGGCGCTCGCGCAAGCCCTTGGCTCGCGCCGTGCGCACATAGTCTTGCCGCATCACCTCCAACATCGACGATCGCGTCTGCCGCGCCACGATCGCCGACAGCACCCAACCGACCACAATCGTGGGCATGATCAATGACTTGATCGACGCCACCGGATCGACCCAGACCCGTTCAAACCCGGCCGCCGGCAGCACATCCCAGGTGACGACCAGCAGCAAGATCAGGATCAGGCCAGTCAGATAGTCGGGGATCGCAACTCCGCCGACCGACAGCATCGTCACCAGCCGGTCTGCGATCGAGTTAGGCCTGATCGCCGAGAGCACGCCCGCTGGAATGCCGATCAGCATCCCAACCACAATTGTCGCCACACCGACATGCAGCGTGTTCTGCAGCCGCTGCAGCAGTTCTGGCCCGATGTCGCGATTGGTCAGTGTTGACTGGCCGAAGTCACCCGAAGAGAGGATGTTCCCGATCCAGTCGATCATTTGCTCGGGAACGGACTTATTCAGTCCCAACCGTTCCTCGATCTGCAGGCGGCGTTCTTCGGAAATCGCTTCGCCTTCTCCGGACAACGCGGCCACCGGATCGCCCGGCAGGATGCGGAAGATCGCGAATGAAGCGATCGCGACCAGGATGATCACGGCGATCGACTGGAGCACACGGACCGAGATGTATGTCCACATACCAGCGTTCCGGTCAGTCTTGTGTCACCGCTCCGGAGGACTGAAGGGGACTACCAAGGGTCGCTGCTCGGGCGGCCCCCCCCTCACCCGTCCCCATCTCCCCCCCCTCCCGGGGGGGAGGAAAAAGAAGA